>JAIYAG010000451.1 GCA_027489195.1 Burkholderiales bacterium
GCGCGTCGCTCCGTAGGCTCAGTACTGCGCCGGCATCGTGATCCGGAACGCGGTGCCCTGCCCGGGCGCGGTGTCGAGCTCGATGCTCGCATCGAGCAGCTCGCACAGGCGCTTGACGATAGTCAGACCCAGGCCCTCGCCGGACGAGGCATCGCGCGCTGCGGACAGTGCCGGCAGCAAGTCCGAGGCATCGGGTCGCGCGATGCCGTCCTCGGCCGGTGCGTCGGCACCGGCCTCAGCCCCGGCGACTGTCTCGCGCGCCTCGGCCGTCGCGTCCTTGATCGCGATCGCCAGCGGCGAGGCCGCGTGGTCCGGGAGGCCCGGGCCGGTGTCGCGCACGGTCAGCATCCAGCGCGGCGTCTCGGCGGCGCCCGCCTGGCATCCGACCCGCACCCCGCCGTGCTCGGTGCATCGCAGCGCGTTGAGCACGAGGTTCTGCGCGATGCGAACGACCTTGATGCGGTCGCCCTCCACCCGCATCGTGTCGACGCCGTCGTAGCGCAGGAACAGGCCTCGCTCGGTCGCCACGTGCTGCAGCGCGTCGCACAGCCCCCGCAGCACCTGCGCCGCGTCGAAGGGCTCGATCTGACGCCGCTCGAGCCCGGCCTCGAGCCGGGACAGGTCGAGCAGGTCGGTCAGCAGCGCATGCAGCGACGCGACCCCGCGGCGCAGCGCGCCGGCGGCGTCGTTGCGGGCCGCTTCGGGCAGGTCGGCGCGACCGAGCACGTACGACACCGTGCGCAGCGTGCCGACGTTGCCGCGCAGGTCGTGCGCGGCCTCGCGCAGCACGGCGACCCGCTGGCGCTCGATGTCGGCGAGCTGGGCGAGCGCGCCCTGCAGCTCCTGCAGTCGGCTCGCGGCCTCGGTGCGGTGCATGTCCATGAACTGCGCGGCGCTCGCCTCCATGCCGTCGAGGCACATCGCCGCGACCAGCCGGCGCGCGGCGGCGAGCTCGCCCGGGTCGCTCGGGGCGCCCGCGCAGAACGCGTCGACCTCGTCGAGCAGGCACAGCTGCAGGTGCCGCCATTCTCGGATGGTCTCGCGCTGATCGTAGCCCTGCTGCCAGCGGTGCACGCCGTGCTCGACCGCCGAGCGCCGCGCGTCGGCGCCTCGCGCGGCCGATGCGTCGCGCGACACCGGATCGTGCGGATCGGCGGGCGGCTCGGCGAGCGCGCGCAGCCGCTCGACGAAGCCATCGAGGATCGCCGGCACGTGGTCCTCGAACTGCGCGCGCGACAGCGTGTCGGAGGTGGTGAGGCTGCGATCGGCGCGAACCGACGCACGCCAGCGCGACAGCATCGCGCGGCGTCGGCCGGCCAGCCAGTCGGCCAGGCTCGCGGCCGGCGAAGACGCCGTGCCGTCCGGGCGCGTCGGCTCGGGGATGGGGGCCATGACGCAGAGCGTATCCGACTCCGCGGCGCGCCTCGCTGCGCGTTTCCCGCAGCGCCGCCACGCTTGACTCGGCTGCGCGATCCGTGGACCGCGTCGCGACGACGCGGCCTGGACCTCAGGCGTCGAACAGGTCGTCGAGACCGAAATCGAATCCCGGATCGTCGACCGGCCCGGCATCGGCCACGTCGCCGCCGGGGAGCGCGCTGCCGACATCGTCGGGCGCGGCCGCGTCGGTCGCCCACGACGCGCCGGAGGCCGTCGCCGCGCCGAGCGCCAGCGCCGCGCCCGCGAGGAACGGCGCCGCGATCGCACTGAGCGCGACGGCACCCGCGATCCCGCCGAGCAGGCTCGGCACGGCCACGCTGCCGATCGCACCCCCCGACCCGAACAGCCGCGCCACCGTGCCGGGCTGGCGCATCTCCGCGCGCGTGATCAGCCGCGCCAGACCGATCGGCGTGCCGTTGACGGGCACCGCGAGCCCTCGCTCGTACGGCGGCAGCACCTGCGCGATCCGCGCGAGCAGCTCGCCGCGCTGCGCCTCGGTGAGCGCGCGGAACGCGTCGGCATGGACCTGCTCGATCGCCTCGGGCGGGGCGGTCTTGAGCAGGTACAGGTAGCGGGCGATCGCGCGCTCGTCGTCGGAGGACGGGGCTTCGCTCACGGTGCGGGGGTCGGTCGGCATCGTCGGCGCTCCGGTGCGGCGGCTCGGGTGTGCCCGCGCACCGGCTCGACCCGCCGAGGTCGTGCGGCCGGAACGGGTCGGGTCCATGCGGGTTCTCGCGCACGCCGGTCGTGCGGTGTCCGTGCACGGACTATACCTCCGGATCCTGATGCGGCTCGCCGATCCGGAGGTGCACGGCACGCGGGCATCGCTCGGACTGCGGCACATCGAGCAGAGCGCCGCCGCGGCCTCGAGCCTGCGGCAGCCGGCCGACGCGCTGGTGGACGCGGTCTCGACCTTCCGCCTGCGTGCGGCCTAGCCCTTGACCGCACCCGCGGTCAGACCCGAGATGATCTGACGCGCGGCGATGAAGGTGAACAGCAGCGGCGGCAGGGCGATCAGGCTGGCCATCGCCATCACCTTGCCCCAGTCGACGCCGATGTCGGTGATGAACAGGCTCGCCGCCACCGGCAGCGTCCGGGTGTGCCGGTCGGTGAGCACCAGCGCGAGGATGAACTCGTTCCAGGAGATCCGGAACGTGAAGATCGACGCCGCCGCGAGCCCGGGCGCGAGCAGCGGCAGCAGCACCGAGGTGAACACCCGGACCGGGCCGCATCCGTCGATGGCGGCGGCCTCCTCGAGCTCGCGCGGCACCTGCAGCACGAAGCCGTAGAGCAGCCAGATCGTGAACGGCAGGTTCACCGCGACGTACAGCAGGATCAGCCCCGGCAGGCTGTTCACGAGCCCCCACTGGTTCCAGATCATGAACACCGGGATGGCCATCACCGTCAGCGGCACGGTGCGCAGCAGCAGCGTGGTGTAGGCGATGGTGCTGCGGCCCCGGAAGCGAAAGCGCGCGAGCCCATAGGCGGCCATGCAGCCCAGCACCAGGGTCAGCACCGTGGACACCACCCCGACGAAGAGGCTGTTGCCCAGGTAGCGGTCGAACTTGTCCTCCTGCAGCACCGCGCGGTAGTTCTCCAGCGTGGGCGTGAACAGGAAGTTCAGCGGCTCGGCGAAGATGTCCACCTGCTGGCGCAGGCTGGTCGCAAAGATGACGAGGATCGGTGCCACGCACAGGAAGGCCAGCACCAGCAGCATCGCGTAGTGCGCCACCACCCAGCCGATCGGGCGCCTCATCGCGGCTCGCCCTTCATCGGGTTGCTCAGGCGCAGCGCCGCCCAGCTCAAGGCCGCCACGACGACGAGCAGCA
>JAIYAG010000603.1 GCA_027489195.1 Burkholderiales bacterium
CCGCGGCGCCGGCCAGGGCCGCGAGCGCGACGAGCGTGCCGCGGCGTGCGGCACGCGTGGCCGGGTGACGCATCGGGCCGCTCACTCCTGCGGGATGTTCCGGGTCGCGACCACGCGCCGGAACCGCGCGATGTCCTGCTGCACGCGGGTGCGGAACGCGTCGGGCGAAGAGGGGCTGGCCCGGCCGCCGAGGTCCTCGAGCCGCTGCATCGTCTCGGGCTGCGCCAGCACCGCGCGGATCGACTGCGCGACCCGGTCGAGCACGGGGGCGGGCGTGCCCGGCGCCATCGCGACGCCGAGCCACGACTCGTACTCCAGCCCGGGGATGGTCTCCGCCGCCGACTGCACGCCCGGCACGAGCGAGCGGCCCGAGTCGGAGGTGACCGCGATCGCGCGCAGCTTGCCGCCGCGCACGTAGGGCAGCGCCGCGGTCGCGGTCTCGATCATCACGTCGACGCGCCCGCCGGCCACGTCGGTGAACGCGGCGGCCGAGCCCTTGTACGGCACGTGGACCAGGTCGGTGCCGGTCTCGGCCGCGATCCACTCGCCGATCAGGTGGTGCGCGGTGCCCACGCCCACCGAGGTGAACGACAGCTTGCCGGGCGCGGCGCGCGCGCGCTCGACCAGGTCGCGCAGCGTGCGGATCGGCGACTCGGGCGCGACCGCGACGAACATCGGATAGGCGGTGAGCGTGCCGACGAAGGCGAGGCCTTCGAGCGGGTCGAAGGGCATGCGCTTGAGCATCGCCGCCTGGCTCGCATGGCCGCTGGGCAGCAGCAGCCAGGTGTAGCCGTCGGCCGGTCCGCGCGCGACGGCCTCGGCGGCCACCAGCCCTCCGGCGCCGACGCGGTTCTCGACCACCACCGGCTGGCCGAGCAGCGGCTGGATGCGCTGGGCGAGCAGGCGCGCCACGACGTCGGAGCTGCCGCCCGGCGCGAAGCCGACCAGGATGCGGATCGGGCGCGACGGCCAGGGCTCGGCCTGGGCGCGCGCGGCGGGCGCGATCGATGCGAGCGCGGCCGAGGCGAGTGCGCCGCGCATCAGGGATCGTCTGCCGTCGAGGGTCATGGGGTCTCCGGGGTCGGCATGGGGCAGCGGGCGGGTGGCGCGACGATCGCCGCAGCCGGTCCCGCAGGGGGCCGAGTCAAGGGATTATCCCGCATCGCCCGAAAGGCCGTCGGCTCCGGGGCGAGCCGCGCGCTGCGACCCCGTGCCCGCGCCGCGGGCGGGTGCACGCCTTGGCCGTAAGATGGCCGCCGTGACCGCCGCAACGACTGCCGCCGTGAACGTTTCCATGACCGTTTCGATGACCACAGCGACGACCGCCGCCCTCGCGTCCGACGCCGGCCCCCCCCACACCGACGCACCGGGCCGCGTCTGCCCGCTGCGCTACCGCTACGGCCCGCAGGCCATCGCGCGCGCCGATGTCCGCGAGGCCGACACGCTCTACGTCGTCGGCGGGCTCTACGGTAACGTCCCCGCGCTCGACGCGATCGAGGCGATGGCCCGCGCCGAGTCGCGCGCGGAGGGGCCCGCGCCCACCCTGTGCTTCAACGGTGACTTCAACTGGTTCGACGTCGACGACGCCGCCTTCGCCGAGATCAATCGCCGGGTGCTGGCCTGCGACGCGCTGCTCGGCAACGTCGAGGCCGAGCTCGACGCGCCGGGAGACGACGCGGGCTGCGGCTGTGCGTATCCGTCCAGCGTGGACTCGGGCGTCGTCGAGCGCTCCAACCTGATCCACGCCCGGCTCAAGGCCACCGCCGCGCGCCACCCCGAGCTGCTGGCGCGCATCGCGCGACTGCCGATGCTCGCGCGTTACCGGGTCGCCGACTGCCGCGTGGGCGTCGTGCACGGCGACGCCGAGTCGCTGGCCGGCTGGCGCTTCGACGTGGCCGCACTCGACGATCCGGCCGAGCGCGCCTGGCTAGGCTCGGTGTTCGAGGCGGCGGATGTCGACCTCTTCGCGAGCACCCACACCTGCCTGCCGGCCATGCGCCGTCTGCCGACGGGCTCGGGGCGCGAGGGCTGCGTCGTCAACAACGGCGCGGCCGGGATGCCGAACTTCACCGGCGACGCGGGCGGGCTGATCACTCGGATCGCCACCACGCCGTCGCCGCATCCGGTGCTTGGGGAGGTGCGCGTTGCCGGCGCCTGGGTGGCGCTGCTGCCGGTGCGCTTCGATGCGCCGCGCTGGGAGCGCGAGTTCCTCGCGCAATGGCCCCCCGGCTCGCCCGCCTGGGTGTCGTACTTCGAGCGGATCACCCGCGGACCGGCGTTCTCGCCGGCGCAGGCCATCGGGCGCTGAGCCCGGCGCCGGCGAGTCCGCGCGGGGCGCCCCCCGCCCCGGCTGATACACTTCGCCGCGCGCATGGACACCTCTTCTGAGCTCCCCCGCGAGGTCGCCCGCCGGCGCACCTTCGCGATCATCTCCCACCCGGACGCCGGCAAGACGACGCTCACCGAGAAGCTGCTGCTCTTCGGTGGCGCGATCCAGCTCGCCGGCACGGTCAAGGCCAGGAAGAGCGCGCGTCACGCGACCTCCGACTGGATGGAGGTCGAGAAGCAGCGCGGCATCTCGGTGGCCAGCTCGGTCATGCAGTTCGAGTACGACGGCTGCGTGTTCAACCTGC
>JAIYAG010000618.1 GCA_027489195.1 Burkholderiales bacterium
GGCGGCGCACCGCGCCGATGTTGGCGCCGTAGACGTGGATGCTGACCGAGGTGGTGTCCGGCATCGCGTTGGCCACGACGTGCCAGTCGCCGACGGTCGGCGAGACCGCCTCGATCGCGCCCGCGTGCATCACGTGCTCGTGGCCGAGGTCGACCACCGCCGCGCCCTGGGGTTCGTACTCGCGGCAGGCCTCGGCGCCGCGCAGCACGCCGACCAGGCCCCAGACGGTGTGGTCGTGCACCGGCGTGCGGGCGCCCGGCCCCCAGCAGAAGCTCACCACCGAGAAGCGCTCCAGCGGGTCGCAGTGCAGCAGGTACTGGCGGTACACGCCCGGGTCGGCCTTCGAGTAGGCCTCGGGCAGCCAGCGGTCGTCGGCGAGCAGCGCGGCGAGCAGCGTGCGGCCCTCGGCCAGCAGCTCGGGCTCGTCGGACGTGCGGCCGACGAGCTGCGTCATGCCGACGACGAACTCGCGCAGCGGACGCAGCGGGTCGATCGGATCGTGGCGGTCGGTGGGGGTCATGGGGTCCTCGACTCGGATGGGGGTCGGCAGGTTTGTATGCGGGCGTGGGTCAGCGGGTGGCCAGGTCTGCGGGTCGCGGATCGTCGTTCGGGCGGCTCGACGTCGCGCGGGGTCAGCGCTTCGCGCCGAGCGCGCCCAGCACCGCCGCGGTGTGCTCGCCGAGCGCCGGCGGGCGCGTGTCGACCGGCAGCACCTGTCCGTCGAGCCGCACCGGGCAGCCCACGCTGCGGGTCTCGACGCCGTTGGGCAGGGTCATCGGTCGCACCAGCCCGAGGTGGGCGGCCTGCGGGTCGGCGAGCGCCTCGGCGTAGCCGTTGATCGGCGCGCTCGGCACGCCCGCGGGCGCGAAGCGGCCGAGCCAGGCGGCGGCGGTGTCGTGCGCGAAGCGCGCCTCGAGCAGCTCGCGCAGCGCGTCCTGGTGGGCCGCGCGCTGCGTCGGCGTGGTGAAGCGCGCGTCCGCCAGCAGCTCGGGCGTGCCCGCGATCTCGCAGACCTGCGTCCAGAGCTTGTTGTTGCCTGCGGCGATCGCGAAGTAGCCGTCGGACGCGCGGAACGCCTGGTAGGGGGCGTTGCGCGGATGCGCCGAGCCCAGCTTGCGCGGGTTGCGCCCGGTGCCGAAGTACTCGCTGGTCTGCAGCGCCGACATCGCGATGGTGGTGGCGAACATCGGTACGTCGACATGCCCGCCCGCGCCCCCCGCCCGCACCCGGGCGAGCAGCGACGCGATGGTGAACGCCGCGTACAGGCCCGCGCCGAAGTCCACCAGCGGCACGCCCGCCTTCACCGGCGCGCCGTCGGGCTCGCCGGTCACGCTCATGACGCCCGCGGCCGCCTGGATCGTGAGGTCGAAGCCGCCTTCCGAGCCGCGCGGGCCGTCCTGCCCGAAGGCCGAGATCGAGCAGTACACGAGCGAGGGCTTGTGTGCACCGAACCAGTCCCAGCCCAGGCCCAGGCGCGACATCACGCCGGGGCGGCTGTTCTCGATGAGCACGTCGGCCTCGAGCACCAGCGCGCGCGCCGCGTCGCGCGCGGCCGGGTCCTTCAGGTCGAGCGCCACCGAGCGCTTGCCGCGGTTGATCGACGCGAAGTTCTCGGAGAAGCCGTCGGTGATCGGCGGCCACTGCCGCATCGCGTCGCCGTCGGGCGGCTCGACCTTCACCACCTCGGCGCCGAAGTCGGCGAGCAGCATCCCGCAGAACGGGCCGGCCGCGACATGGCAGAACTCGACGACGCGCACGCCGGCGAGAGGACGCAGGGACTGGAGCGACTCGGACACCATCAGCCTTCCTTCATGCCGATCGACTGCAGCAGGTCGGCGTAGTAGCCCCGCGCGCCCTCGAGCCCGCGACGGTATTCGGCGGGCGGCGTCCACAGCGCGACGACGCTCGCCCGGATCAGCTTGTCCTTCGTGTCCGGCTCGGCGAGCGACTTCTCCAGCGCTGCCGCCATCTGCGCGAGGATCGGCTGCGGCGTGCCCTTCGGGAACGCGATGCTCCAGCCGCCCGCGGGCAGCTCGACCTTCAGGCCCGTCTCGTTGATCGCGGGCACGTCGGGCAGCTCGGGGTGGCGCTGGCCGAAGAAGGCGGCGAGCGCGACCGCGCGGCCGTTGCGCGCGAGGCCCAGGCCCACGCCGTCGATGATCAGGTCGATCTGCTCGCCCACCAGCGCGTTGGCCGCGTCGACCGAGCCCTTGAACGGCACGTGCAGCATGTCGATGCCCGCGTGCTTCTTGAGCTGCTCGCCGTAGATGTGGCCGGCCGACGCGTTGCCGGCCGAGCCCCAGGTGAGCTTGCCCGGCTGCTTCTTCGCGAGCTCCACCAGCTCGGCCATCGTCTTCACGCCCAGGCCCTTGCGGGCGGTGACGATCGCGACGTAGTCGGCGATGCCGCCGGCGATCTCGAAGTTCGTGTTCAGGTCGAAGGGCAGCTTGCGCAGGTTCGGCAGGATCGTGAACGAGGTGGCCGCGGCCAGCAGCATCGTGTGGCCGTCGGGCTCGGCGCGGGCCACCGCCTCGGTGCCCACCTGCGTGGTGCCGCCCGGGCGGTTGTCGACGATGATCGTCGCCTTCAGGTGCTCGCGCAGCCGCTCGGCGAGCACGCGGGCCAGCACGTCGCTGTTGCCGCCGGGCGGGAAGGGCACGACGAAGCGGATCGGCTTGTCGGCGGGCCAGCGGGACTGCGCGAGCGCGGCGGGCGCGAACGCCGCGATCGGCGCGGCGGCCGCGGCGACGAGCAGGCGGCGGCGGGGGCCGGGGGCGGCGTGGACGGCGGCGCCGGTCGGGCCGGTCGGGTCGGCGTGGGCGTCGTCGGTGGCGTCGCTGCCGTCGGTGCGCGGATCGGGGCTCTGGGACATCGGTGGGGCGCTCCTGGGTCGGGCGGGTCAGGCGACGCGTCGCGCGGAGGGCGCGGTGCGGTCGGTCGTGCGTTCGGGGAGGCGGTCCGGCGCGCGCTCGGATCGGCGTTCGGCATCGCGGCCGTCGAGGCGCGTCGCGACGCGCTCGGGCTCGCGCTCGCCGCGGCCGGGCGCGCGCCCGTCGCCGGCGAGCGCGGCGCCCGCGCCGTCGGCCGCGCGGATCACGTCGGCCGCCAGCGCCTTGAAGGTGGACGGCCGCAGCCGCTCGATCGGCCCGGACAGGCCGACCGCC
>JAIYAG010000629.1 GCA_027489195.1 Burkholderiales bacterium
AGCGCGTCCCGGCGTCCGATCACCTCGGTGGCCGGATGCCCGAGCGCACCGAGAATCCGCTGCACGACGGCATAGGCCTCGGGATGCACGGCCGAGGCGTCGAGCGGATCATCGCCGCCCTGGATCCGCAGGAAGCCCGCCGCCTGCTCGAAGGTCTTGTCGCCCAGGCGCGGCACCTGCCTGAGCGCGTCGCGGGTGCGGAACGGGCCGTTCGTGTCGCGGTGCGCGACGATGCGCTCGGCGACGGACGGGTTCAGCCCGGAGACGCGCGCCAGCAGCGGCACCGAGGCGGTGTTGACGTCCACGCCCACGGCGTTGACGCAGTCCTCGACGACGGCGTCGAGGCTGCGCGCCAGGCCGCGCTGGTCGACGTCGTGCTGGTACTGCCCGACGCCGATCGACTTGGGGTCGATCTTGACGAGCTCGGCGAGCGGATCCTGCAGCCGACGGGCGATCGACACGGCGCCGCGCAGGCTCACGTCCAGCTCGGGGAACTCGCGTGCGGCGAGCGCGGACGCGGAGTAGACCGAGGCGCCCGCCTCGGACACCATGACCTTGCGCGTGGCGAGCTCGGGATGGCGCTTCTGGCGCTCGCCGGCGAGCCGGTCGGTCTCGCGCGAGGCCGTGCCGTTGCCGATCGCGACCAGCTCGACGCGATGCGTGGCGGCGAGCCGGGCGAGCGTCGCGAGGGATCCGTCCCAGTCCTTGCGCGGCTCGTGCGGATAGATGGTGGCGGTCTCGAGCAGCTTGCCGGTCGCGTCGACGACGGCGACCTTCACGCCGGTGCGCAGGCCCGGGTCCAGACCCATCACCGCCTTCTGGCCGGCGGGCGCGCCCAGCAGCAGGTCCTTGAGGTTCGCGGCGAACACGCGGATGGCCTCGGCCTCGGCGGCTTCCCGCAGGCGTCCGAAGAGCTCGCTCTCGAAATGCAGCTGCAGCTTCACGCGCCAGCACCAGCGCAGCACCTCGGTCAGCCAGCGGTCGGCGGGCCGGGAGCCGTCGGCCAGGACCGGACCCAGGCCGACCAGGCCCGCGAGCTTCGAGACGCACGGATGCGGCACGAGCGCCTCGCGCTCCTCGCCGAGCGTCAGGCCGAGCGCGAGGACGCCCTGCTGGCGACCGCGGAACAGCGCGAGCGCGCGGTGCGATGGCACGACGCGGATCGGCTCGGCATGGTCGAAGTAGTCGCGGAACTTCTCGGCCTCGGCCCCCGCCTGCCCGGCGGCGCCCTCGGAGCGCTTCGATGCGATCGAGGACGCCTCCCACAGGAACTCGCGGAACGCGTTGAGCACCTCGGGGCGCTCGGCGAAGCCCTCGCAGAGGATGTCGCGTGCGCCGTCGAGCGCGGCCTTCACGTCGGCCACGCCGCGCTCGGCCGACACGTACGCGAGCGCTGCGTCCTGCGGCACCAGACCGCGGTCGGCCAGCAGCGCCTCGGCGAGCGGCGCGAGGCCGGCCTCGCGCGCGATCTGGGCCTTGGTGCGCCGCTTCTGCTTGTACGGCAGGTAGAGGTCCTCGACCTCCTGCTTGGTCTGCGCGGCATCGATCGAGGCGGCGAGCGCGTCGGTGAGCTTGCCCTGCTCGGCGATGCTCGCGAGCACGGCCGCACGGCGTGCCTCGAGCTCCCGCAGGTACGACAGGCGCTCCTCGAGCGTGCGCAGCTGCGTGTCGTCGAGGCCGTCGGTCGCCTCCTTGCGGTACCGGGCGATGAACGGGACGGTCGCGCCGCCATCGAGCAGGTCGACGGCGGCGTCGACCTGGCGCACCGGGACCTTCAGTTCCTCGGCGATCCGCACGCGCACGCGGCGCTCGGCGACGGGTGACGGCGCACCGCCCACGGTGTCGGACGGACTCGACGGGAGCGGCTGCAGATCGGTCATCGGTGCGGGCCGTGGAGGGGCATCGGGGGGGCGGATTGTGCCACAGGGCACCCCGCCCCCTGCCCTCAGTGCACGGTTCGCTCGAACACGAACCGGCCGCCCTCGACGTCCACCGGCACCACGTCCTTCGGCCCGAAACGGCCCTCGAGGATCGCGCGTGCGACCGGGTTCTCGATGTGCTGCTGGATCGCCCGCTTGAGGGGCCGCGCGCCGTACACCGGATCGAACCCGACCTTGGCGATCTCGTCGAGCGCGCGGTCGGTGACGGTCAGCACCAGATCGCGCTCGGCCAGCCGCTTCTCCAGACGCACGAGCTGGATCTTGGCGATCGATCGGATGTGCTCGGCAGACAGCGCATGGAACACGACGATCTCGTCGATGCGGTTGACGAACTCCGGGCGGAAGTGGCGCTTGACCTCGCCCATCACCGCCTCCTTGATGAGGTCCGCGTCGATGCCGTCGGCCGACATGCGCTGGATCTCGTGCGAGCCGAGGTTGGAGGTCATCACGATCACGGTGTTCTTGAAGTCGACGGTACGCCCCTGGCCGTCGGTCATCCGGCCGTCGTCGAGCACCTGCAGCAGCACGTTGAACACGTCCGGATGCGCCTTCTCGACCTCGTCGAACAGGATCACGCTGTACGGCTTGCGGCGCACCGCCTCGGTCAGCGCCCCGCCCTCGTCGTAGCCGACGTAACCGGGCGGCGCGCCGATCAGCCGCGAGACCGAGTGCTTCTCCATGAACTCGGACATGTCGATCCGGATCATGTGCTCCTCGCTGTCGAAGAGGAACATCGCCAGCGCCTTGCACAGCTCGGTCTTGCCCACGCCCGTCGGCCCGAGGAACAGGAACGAGCCGTAGGGCCGGTTGGGGTCCGACAGCCCGGCGCGCGAGCGGCGGATCGCGTCGCCCACCAGCCGTACGGCCTCGTCCTGGCCGACCACGCGCTCGTGCAGCTTGTCCTCCATCTTGAGCAGCTTCTCGCGCTCGCCCTGCATCATCTTCGAGACCGGGATGCCGGTGGCGCGCGACACCACCTCGGCGATCTCCTCGGCACCGACCTCGGTGCGCAGCAGCTTCGGACGCGACGCGCCGCCGGCGCCGCGCGTGCGCTCTGTCTCGTGCGCCGACGCCATCCGGCCCTCGAGCTCGGGCAGGCGGCCGTACTGCAGCTCGGCCACCTTGGTCAGGTCGCCCTTGCGCTGCAGGTCGGTCATCTGCGCGCGCAGCCGGTCGATCTCGACCTTGATCGCGGCGCTGCCCTGGGCCGCGGCCTTCTCCGCGCGCAGGACCTCGTCGAGGTCGGCGTACTCCTTCTGCAGTCGGACGATCTCCTGCTCGATCAGGTCGAGCCGGCGGCGCGACGCCTCGTCGGTCTCGCGCTTGACGGCCTCGCGCTCGATCTTGAGCTGGATCAGGCGACGGTCGAGCCGGTCCATGGACTCGGGCTTCGAGTCCATCTCCATCTTGATGCGCGCGGCGGCCTCGTCGATCAGGTCGATCGCCTTGTCCGGCAGGAACCGGTCGGTGATGTAGCGGTTCGACAGCTCGGCCGCGGCGACGATCGCCGGGTCGGTGATC
>JAIYAG010000363.1 GCA_027489195.1 Burkholderiales bacterium
CATCAGCGACACCGAGGTCACGACGCACATCATCGTGGCCGTCAGGGTGTCGACCAGGAAGCCGACCTCGAACTTGATGCCGTCGACGACCGCCCAGGTGTAGAGCGGGCCGTTGAAGGTGTTGCCCGCGAGCACGTCGCGCAGGACCGTGATCGAGGCCAGCAGCGACACCAGCACGCCGAGGATCGTCACGACGTGGCTGAGCGTGCGGCCGAGCATCCGGCCGAACAGGCCGGCGAGCAGCGCACCGACCAGCGGGGCGAACGGAACGAGCAGGTACGAGGTCTTCATCTTGTTTTTCTCCCCTGCGACCGTCAGCCCTTGAGGGCGTCCAGGTCCTCGACGTTGATGGTGTCGAGGTTTCGGAACAGCACCACCAGGATCGCGAGGCCGATCGCCGACTCGGCGGCGGCCACGGTCAGGATGAAGAACACGAAGATCTGCCCCGCCGCGTCGCCGAGGAAATGCGAGAAGGCGATGAAGTTCAGGTTGACCGCGAGCAGCATCAACTCGATCGCCATCAGGATGATGATGACGTTGCGCCGGTTCAGGAAGATGCCGACGACGCTGATCGCGAACAGGATCGCGCCGAGCACCAGGTAGTGCGCGAGGGTGATGGTCATTTCTGCGGCTCGGTGGCGGTCGGCGAGGCCGCGGTGGGTGCTGCGGCCGGCTCGGCGGCGGTCGCGGGGCGGCCCGGCATCTTCACCAGGCGCACGCGATCGGTGCTGCGCACGCGCACCTGCTCGGAGACGTTCTGGGCCTTCACGCCCGGACGCCGGCGCAGCGTGAGCGCGATCGCGGCGACGATCGCCACCAGCAGGATGACCGCCGCGATCTCGAACGCGTAGACGTACTCGGTGTAGATCAGCCGCCCGAGCGCCTTGGTGTTGCTGTAGTCGGCAGGCAGGCGCGGCGCGTACGAGGCCTTCACCGTGCCGAACTGGTGCCAGAGCACCGCGGCCAGCTCGAGCACCACCGCGACCCCGACGAAGGCCGCCACCGGCAGGTTCTTCCAGAAGCCCTGGCGCATCGAGTCGACGTTGACGTCCAGCATCATCACGACGAACAGGAACAGCACCATCACCGCGCCGATGTAGACGAGCACCAGCGTGATCGCGAGGAACTCCGCCTTCAGCAGCAGCCAGATCGCCGCCGCGGAGAAGAAGGTCAGCACGAGGAACAGCGCGGAGTGGACCGGATTGCGCGCGGTGACGACCCGCAGCGCCGAGAACACGGTCACCGCGGAGAAGATGTAGAAGAACAGGGCTGTCGGATCCACTGGGGGCTCTCGATGGGGGGCGCGGGGTCAGCGGTAGCGAGCGTCGGCCTCGCGGGCGGCCGCGATGTCCTTCTCGTACCGGTCACCGACGGCCAGCAGCATCTCCTTGGTGAAGTAGAGATCGCCGCGCTTCTCGCCGTGGTACTCGAGCACCTGCGTCTCGACGATCGAGTCGACCGGGCAGGACTCCTCGCAGAAGCCGCAGAAGATGCACTTGGTCAGGTCGATGTCGTAGCGCTTGGTGCGCCGCGTGCCGTCGTCGGGTCGGATGTCCGACTCGATGGTGATGGCCAGTGCCGGGCACACCGCCTCGCACAGCTTGCAGGCGATGCACCGCTCCTCGCCGTTCGGGTAGCGGCGCAGCGCGTGCAGCCCCCGGAACCGCGGCGAGTACGGTGTCTTCTCCTCGGGGAACTGCACCGTGATCTTGCGGGCGAACACCTGCGAGCCCGTCAGGCGCAGGCCCTTGAGCAGCTCGACGAGCATGAAGCTCTTGACGAAATCCTTGATGGCTTCCATGGCGGTCCGTGTCTCGGGCCTCAGCCCCAGATGTTGAACGGCGTCTGCATCCAGATGCCGACCACCACCAGCCACACCAGCGTGACCGGGATGAAGATCTTCCAGCCCAACCGCATGATCTGGTCGTAGCGGAAGCGGGGGAACGACGCTCGGATCCAGATGAACATCGTCACGAGCATGAACGTCTTCAGGAACAGCCAGAACCAGTCCCAGAACCATTGGGGACCGATGTCCAGCCCGAGCGAGAAGAACGGTGCCCAGCCGCCGAGGAACATGATCGCGCCCAGGGCGGAGATCAGGATCATGTTGGCGTACTCGGCCAGGAAGAAGATCGCGAAGCCCATGCCCGAGTACTCGATCATGTGGCCCGCGACGATCTCGGACTCGCCTTCGACGACGTCGAACGGATGGCGGTTGGTCTCGGCGATGCCCGAGATGAAGTACACGACGAAGACGGGCAGCAGCGGCAGCCAGTTCCAGCTCAGCACGTTCAGCCCGATGTCGGCGAAGCGCCCCTCGTTCTGGCCGAGCACGATGTCGGTCATGTTGAGGCTGCCGGACACCATCAGCACCACGACCAGCGAGAAGCCGATCGCGAGCTCGTACGACACCATCTGCGCCGATGCCCGCATCGCGCCGAGGAAGGCGTACTTCGAGTTCGAGGCCCAGCCGGCGAGGATCACGCCGTAGACCTCGAGCGAGGTGATCGCCAGCAGCAGCAGCAGCCCCGCATTGACGTTGGCCAGCGCGCGGTCGGGGCCGAAGGGGATCACTGCCCAGGCGGCGAGCGCCGGCATGATCGTCATGATGGGGCCGAGGATGTACAGCCCCTTGCTCGCCTGCGTCGGGAGGATGATCTCCTTGAAGATCAGCTTGATCGCGTCGGCGATCGGCTGCAGCAGGCCCATCGGACCGACCCGGTTCGGCCCGATCCGCAGCTGGATGAAGCCGATGAACTTGCGCTCCCACAGCGTCAGGTAGGCGACGCACGCGAGCAGCGGCACCAGCACTGCGACGATCTTGATCAGCGTCCAGACCACCGGCCAGGCACCGCCCAGCAGCGCCTGCCCCTGCAGGTCGAGGGCATCGATCCAGTTCATCGTGCGGCCTCCACGGCAATCGCGCCGAACATCGCGCCGAGCCCGGCGGTGGCCTCGTGGGCGGCGGCGATGCGCACCGTCCCGTCGGCCACCCGCGTATCCAGCGCCACCACGAGGCGGGCTTCGCCGCCCCCCTGAGCGACGCGCACCGAGTCCCCGGCGACCAGGCCGAGCGAGGCGATCGTCGCGGCGTTCATCCGTGCCTTCGGCGGCTCGGCATCGGTCGTCTGCTGCAGGCTGGGCGCGCGGCGCACGATCGGATCGGTCGCGTAGATCGGCACGTCGGCCAGGCGCTGCAGTCCGCCCTCGGCCTTCGGCACGGCGATCGGGCCGGACACCGCGTTCGACAGCCGCGCGGCGAGGTCGGCCGGCAGCGCCTGCGCCCTCACCTGCTCGACGCTGTCCTGGTCGAAGCCGGCCAGCTGCAGCAGGTTGCCGAGCACGCGCAGCACCTTCCACGCCGGGCGGGAATCGCCGCGGGGGCGCACCACGCCGCTGAAGGCCTGAGCGGTGCCGGCGCAGTTGACGAAGGTGCCGGCGGTCTCGGTGAACGGCGTGACCGGCAGCAGGCAGTCGGCCGACGCGAGCAGCTCGGCCGAGCGGTACGCCGTCAGTGCGATCACGGTGTCGGCCGCGGCCATCGCGGCGGCCGCCGCAGCCGGATGCCCGTGGTCCAGGCGCGGCTCGAGGCCGAGCAGCAGATAGCCCTTGAGCGGGCGCTCGACCATGGCGGCGGCATCGAGCCCGCCCGGCCCGGGCAGCGCGTCGGCGAGGTGTCCGCCGACGGCATTCGCGCCGTCGACCAGCCAGCCGAGCGTGGCGCCCGACGCGGCGGCGAGCGCCTGCGCGAGCGCGGCGATCGCGGCGGCCTGCGGATGGCGCGCCACCGCATTGCCGAGGAACACCGCCTTCGACTTGCCCTGCGCGAGCGTCGCCGCGAGCGCACGCGCCGCGTCGTCCGGCTCCACGCCGGCGAGCTCGGCGGGCACCGCCTCGTCGCGCGAGCGGTGCAGCGCGACCAGCGCGCCGGCGAGCGTCGCGGCCCAGCGGTCGGGCGAGACGATGGCCTTCGCGGCCACCGGCATCAGCAGGTCGTCGTCGGCGCCGTGCAGCACGGCGACGCGCGCACCCCGCTTCGCCGCGGCACGGATGCGCGAGGCGAACAGCGGATGGTCCTTGCGCAGGAACGAGCCGACCAGCAGCACACGGTCCAGGCCGTTGACCGCGTCGATCGGCATCCCGAGCCACGGGGCGCCGGCCATCCGCGCGGCCAGCGACGCATCGGCGATGCGCGGGCGGCAGTCGACGTTCTCGCTGCCCAGCCCACGCACCAGGCGCCCGAGCAGGTGCAGCTCCTCGAGCGTGGCCTGCGGCGAGGCCAGCGCGCCGATCGCGGCCGCCCCGTGCTTGGCGCGCACGCCGCCCAGCGCATGCGCGGCGTAGTCGAGCGCGACCTGCCAGTCGACCTCGTGCCACTTGCCGTCCTGCTTGAGCATCGGACGCTCGAGGCGCTCGGTCGAGTTCAGGCCCTCGTAGGAGAAGCGGTCACGGTCGGAGATCCAGCACTCGTTGACCGCGTCGTTCTCGAGCGGCAGCACGCGCATCACCGCGTTCTGCTTGACCTGCACGACCAGGTTCGAGCCGAGCGAGTCGTGCGGCGCGACGGACTTGCGGCGCGACAGCTCCCAGGTGCGGGCGCTGTAGCGGAACGGCTTGGAGGTCAGCGCGCCCACCGGGCACACGTCGATCATGTTGCCCGACAGTTCGGACTCCACGCCGCGGCCGACGAAGCTCATGATCTCCGAATGCTCGCCGCGCCCGGCCATGCCGAGCTCCATGACGCCGGCGATCTCCTGGCCGAAGCGCACGCAGCGGGTGCAGTGGATGCAGCGGCTCATCTCCTCCATCGAGATCAGCGGGCCGACGTTCTTGTGGAAG
>JAIYAG010000596.1 GCA_027489195.1 Burkholderiales bacterium
CGGCGCGCGGCACCGGTGACGAGGGCGACGCGAGGGGGGGCGGCGGGAGCGGTCATGGACCCGGAAGTGTACCCGCGAGCCTGCCGGGGGGCGCCCGCGGGCACCCCAGGGCGGGATGGCGCGGGCGCCGTGCGAGAATCGGCGCCATGACGATGCCGCAGCCCGATCCGCAGGCGCTCGCGCACAGCGCGGTGCTCGCCGCCCGGATCGGCGACGCGATCCGCGCGGACGGCGGCTGGCTTCCCTTCGATGCCTGGATGGCACGTGCGCTCTACGAGCCGGGCCTGGGCTACTACGCGGGCGGGGCGCATCCCTTCGGCGCCGGCGGCGATTTCGTCACCGCGCCCGAGCTGTCGCCGGCCTTCGCCGACTGCATCGCCGCGCAGGTCGGCGAGTGGTTCGCGCACTGCGATCCGGTGGTGATCGAGTTCGGCGCCGGCACCGGGCGGCTCGCCGCGGGCGTGCTCGGCGCGCTGAGGGCGCTCGGCCGGCCCGCTCACCGCTATGCGATCGTCGAGCTCTCGGGCACGCTGCGCGCGCAGCAGCGCGAGACCCTCGCGCGGCTCGTGCCCGAGGCGCTCGACACCGTGGAGTGGCTCGATGCGCTGCCCGCGACGATCGACGGCGTGGTGATCGGCAACGAGGTGCTGGATGCGATGCCGGTGCGTCTGTTCGAGCACGCGGGCGACGGCGCGCTCGACGAGATCGGCGTCGCCGCGGACGATGCGGGCGGCTTTCGCTGGGCCGCACGGCCGGCCGACGCGGGGCTGCGCGAAGCGGTCGCCGAAGCGCTGCGCGCCGCGGTGCGGGCCGATCCGTACGGGGACGACGGCGACGGCGCGCAGGCCGCCGACGTGCCCTGGGCGCTGCTCGGCCCGGGCCGCTACCGCTCCGAACTCGGCCTGCAGGCCGCTGCCTGGATCGGGACCGTGGGCCGCGCGCTGCGGCGCGGTGCGATGCTGCTGGTCGACTACGGCTTTCCCGCCCGCGAGTACTACCACCCGCAGCGCGACGGCGGCACGCTGATCGCGCACCGCCGGCACCACGCGCATGGCGACGTGCTGCGCTGGCCGGGCCTGCAGGACGTCACCGCCCACGTCGACTTCAGTGCCGCCGCCCGCGCCGCATCGGACGCCGGCCTGGCGCTTCTCGGCTACACCTCGCAGGCGCGCTTCCTGCTGAACTGCGGGCTGCTCGAGCGCCTGGCCGAGGCGACCCGCGGTGGCGCGGTCGACCCCGGCTCGGTGCGTGCGCTCGGCGCCGTCCAGACCCTGCTGTCCGAGGCCGAGATGGGCGAGCTCTTCAAGGTGATCGCCTTCGGCCGGGGCCTGCCGCCGGTGCCGCTCGGATTCGTGCGTGGCGACCGGAGCGGGTCGCTGTGAAGTGGCTGATCGCCACGGCGGTCGCGCTGTTCCTGTTCTCGGGCGCCATGCCCTGGCTGCGCAAGCTCGGCATCGGCCGCCTGCCAGGCGATTTCAGCTTCCGGCTGTTCGGGCGCGAATGGTCGATTCCGCTGATGTCGACGATCGTGCTGTCGATCACGGCGGCGCTGATCGCCCGACTCATCTAGCCGGGTCCCGACGAGACCCCCCACGAGACGACCCACGAGGAGACGACCCCGATGCAGCACTACACGCATGCCCAGTTCCCCGGCCTGGTCGGCCAGGAGATCGCGCTGACCGACTGGCTCGAGATCACGCAGGACCGCATCGACCGGTTCGCCGACGCGACCGACGACCACCAGTGGATCCACGTCGACGCCGAGCGGGCCCGGACCGGGCCGTTCGGCGCGACGATCGCCCACGGCTACCTGACGCTGTCGCTGCTGGCCGGCTTCTCGCAGCGCAACCTGTCGATCGACGACGAGACGATGTCGATCAACTACGGGCTGAACAAGGTCCGCTTCCCGTCGCCGGTGCGCTGCGGCGCGCGGGTGCGCGCGCGCTTCGTGCTGCAGTCGTGCACCCCGGCCGACGGCGGCCCGGGCGGGCGGCCGGGCCTGCAGCTGGTGATGCGCGCGACGATCGAGATCGAGGGCTCGGACAAGCCCGCCTGCGTCGCCGAGGCGGTGCGCCTGACCTTCAGGTAGGCGTGCCCGGCCCGAGCGCGCGCGAGACGATCTCGAGCAGCGCCTCGGGTCGCCACGGCTTGGCGAGGAAGGCCACGATCGGCGCCTCGCCGATCCGCGAGCGCACGTAGTCCTCGCTGTAGCCGCTGGTCAGCACGACCGGCAGCTGCGGGCACAGGACGGCGATCGCGGCGAGCACCGCCGCGCCGTCGGCGCGGGGCATCACCAGGTCGAGCACGGCCATCGCGAAGCGGTCCGGGCCGTCGCGCAGGTGGTCGATCGCCTCGATGCCGTCCTCGGCGATCACCACCGCGTAGCCGGCCTCCACCAGCACCTGCTCGACGAGGTAGGCGACGACCCGGTCGTCCTCGGCGACCAGCACGCTGCGGCTCATCGCGGCGCGCCGCGCTCAGCCTGCATGGCCGGTCTCGCGATAGGCCGACGGATAGAGCCGTACCGTGCAGTCCGGGCACATGCCGTGCGAGACGGTCGCGCCGGAATGGTCGCGCAGGTACTCGTCGGCGGGGCGCCAGCGTCCCTTGCCGTCGCGGATGCACTTGCACGACG
>JAIYAG010000607.1 GCA_027489195.1 Burkholderiales bacterium
TCGAGGTCATCGAGCCCACCGGTGCCGACACCTTGCTGATGTGCACGCTCCGCGGTCAGGACCTGACCGTCGTCGTGCGCGACCGCGTGACGCTGCGCCCGGGCGACCCGGTGCAGCTCGCCCCCGAGCTCGACAAGCTGCACGTGTTCGACGCCGCCAGCGGACGCAGCCTGGCGGCGTGATCGTGGCCGGCGCTGGTGCGCCGGACCGAAGGGCCGAGACCCGGCACCCACCCAAGAGGGAAGGAGACCCACCATGACGACTCGAGACAATCCCCGCCGCACCCTGCTCAAGGCCGGCACCGGCGCCGCGATCGGCGCGGGCGCCGTGATGGGCGCGCCCGCGGTCCACGCCCAGGCCGCCTGGAACAACGTGCCCGAGAAGGGCGCCAAGCTGCGCGTGCTGCGCTGGAGCCGTTTCGTCCAGGGTGACATCGACGCCTACATGGCGAACGTGAAGAAGTTCACCGAGAAGACCGGCATCGAGGTCCGCGTGGACAACGAGGGCTGGGAGGACGTGCGTCCGAAGGCGGCCGTCGCCGCCAACGTCGGCAGCGGTCCCGACATCATCCTGTCGACCAACGACGACGCCAACCTCTACCCGGACAAGCTGGTCGACGTGACCGACCTGTGCGAGTACCTCGGCAAGAAGTACGGCGGCTGGTACGAGGGCTGCGAGGCCTACCTGCGCCCGGACGGCAAGAAGTGGATCGGCGTCCCGCTCGGCACCGCCGGCGCGATGATGGTCTACCGCGAGAGCCTGCTCAAGGCGGCGGGCATCGACAGCTTCCCGAAGGACACCGACGGCTTCCTGCGGATGTTCAGGGCGCTCAAGGACAAGGGCACCCCGGGCGGCATGGCGCTCGGCAACGCCACCGGCGACAGCGGCTGGACGTCCTGGCTGGTCTGGGCGCACGGCGGCCAGATGGTCGACAAGAACAACAAGGTCATCATCGACAGTCCCGAGACGCTCAAGGCGCTCGAGTACGCGAAGGAGCTCTACGCCACCTTCATCCCGGGCACGCTGTCCTGGCTCGACCCGAACAACAACAAGGCGTTCCTGGACGGCCAGATCAGCGTCACCAACAACGGCATCTCGGTCTACTACGCCGCGAAGAACTCCAACGATCCGAAGATCAAGGAACTGGTCCCCGACATCCAGCACTCGCAGTTCCCGGTGGGACCGGTGGGCCGGCCGACCGAGTTCCACCTGTTCTTCAACCAGATGGTCATGAAGTACACGAAGTACCCGAAGGCCGCGAAGGAGTTCCTGCGCTTCATGATGGAGCAGGAGCAGTTCGACGCCTGGCTGACGGGGGCGGGCGGCTACATCTCGCAGCCGCTGCGTGCCTACGAGAAGACCGCGATCTGGACGGTCGACCCGAAGCACACGCCGTACCGCGACGCGACCAAGAACATGCGTCCGTCCGGCTTCGCGGGCAAGCTGGGCTACGCATCGGCCGGCGTGCTCGCCGACTTCATCATGGCCAACATGGTGGCCGAGGCGGCCAGCGGCTCGAAGACCCCGAAGGAAGCGGCCGAACGCGCGCAGAAGCGCGCCGAGCGCTACTACAAGGTCTGACCCGGGGAAGTCCGCGAGCACTGCTCGCGGCCGGGTCAGGTCGGGCCGGCATGCTTGCCGGCCCGAGCCCGGTGCTCGACGGTACCTGACCCGATCGAGCGACCTCCCTCAGCTTCACCCGCCTGACTCGGAGAACCACCCACCATGCAACAGCGCGTGCAGACCGCCCCCGGTGGCGCGGCGCAGCCCATGCCGCAGCCATCGATGCTCGAGCGGCTGCAGAACAACCGCAACGCCCTGGGCCTGGTGTTCATGGTGCCGGCGGGCGTGCTGCTGCTCCTGTTCCTCACCTATCCGCTCGGGCTCGGCGTCTGGCTCGGTTTCACCGATGCCAAGATCGGCCGGGCGGGCGTGTTCGTGGGCCTCGAGAACTACGAGTTCCTGTTCGGCGACAGCGTGACGCGGCTGGCGCTGTTCAACACCCTGTTCTATACCTTCATCGCCAGCATCCTGAAGTTCGTGCTCGGGCTGTGGCTGGCGATCCTGATGAACCAGCGCCTCAAGCACACCACGCTGCTGCGTGCGATCGTGCTGCTGCCCTGGATCGTCCCGACCGCGCTGTCGGCGATCGCGTTCTGGTGGATCTTCGACTCGCAGTTCTCGATCGTCAGCTGGATCCTGGTGAAGATGGGCCTGATCGACGGCTACATCGACTTCCTCGGCGACCCGTGGAACGCGCGACTCTCGACGATCGCGGCCAACGTCTGGCGCGGCATCCCGTTCGTCGCGATCTCGCTGCTCGCCGGCCTGCAGACGATCTCGCCCTCGCTGTACGAGGCCGCGGCGATCGACGGCGCGACGCCGTGGCAGCAGTTCCGCAACGTCACGCTGCCGCTGCTCACGCCGATCATCGCGGTCGTGATGACCTTCTCGGTGCTGTTCACCTTCACCGACTTCCAGCTGATCTACGTGCTGACGCGCGGCGGTCCGCTGAACTCGACCCACCTGATGGCGACGCTGGCCTTCCAGCGCGGCATCTCGGGCGGCGCGATCGGCGAGGGCGCCGCGATCGCCACCGCGATGGTGCCGTTCCTGCTGGGCGCGATCATGTTCTCTTACTTCGGCTTGCAGCGTCGGGCCTGGCAACAGGGAGGCGACAAGTGAGCAAGGACGACGCAACCGATTCGCAGGGGATGGATTTCCTGCAGACGTCCGGCCGCCGCTGGATGACCACCTACATCCCGATCGCGCTGTTCCTGTTCGTGCTGCTGTTCCCGTTCTACTGGATGGGGATCACCTCGTTCAAGCCGAACGAGGAGCTGCTCGCCCGCGACGGCAATCCGTTCTGGGTGTCGAGCCCGACGCTGGCGCACTTCAAGAAGCTGCTGTTCGACACCGAGTACCCGTCGTGGCTGATGAACACGATGCTGGTGTCGGTGATCGCCACGCTGGTGTCGCTGTTCGCCGCGGTGCTGGCGGCCTACGCGATCGAGCGGCTGCGCTTCAAGGGCTCGCGCGCGGTCGGACTGGGGATCTTCCTCGCCTACCTGATCCCGCCGTCGATCCTGTTCATCCCGCTGGCGCTCGTGCTGCAGAACCTCGGGCTGTTCAACACGCGATGGGCGCTGGTGTTCACCTACCCGACCTTCCTCATCCCGTTCTGCACCTGGCTGCTGATGGGCTACTTCCGCTCGATCCCGTACGAGCTCGAGGAGTGCGCGCTGATCGACGGCGCCTCGCGCTGGGAGATCCTGGTCAAGATCATCCTGCCGCTGGCCGTGCCCGGGCTGATCTCGGCCGGCATCTTCGCGTTCACGCTGTCCTGGAACGAGTTCATCTACGCGCTGACCTTCGTCTCCGACTCCGAGATCAAGACGGTGCCGGTGGCGGTGGTGACCGAGCTGGTCGAGGGTGACGTCTACCACTGGGGGCCGCTGATGGCCGGAGCGCTGCTCGGCTCGCTGCCGGTGGCGGTGTTCTACTCGTTCTTCGTCGAGTACTACGTGGCGGGGATGACCGGGGCGGTCAAGGAGTAGGGCGCCGCCGCGACGGTCGCACAGCGTCCGGGCGCTTCTCCGAGCTCGGCGGACCGGCCATTGCCGGTCCGGGAGGTCGGGCTTGGTAGACTGTGCGGCTATGCCCCGCTCCTCTCCTCCCGCGGCCTTCGACCACGCGACGCGGCCCCGCACTGCCGTGCTGGTCGTCCAGCTCGGTACGCCCGCCGCGCCCACCGCAGCCGCGCTGCGGCCGTACCTCGCCCAGTTCCTCGGCGATCCGCGGGTGGTCGAGATCCCGCGGCTGCTGTGGTGGCCGATCCTCCACGGCATCATCCTGAA
>JAIYAG010000192.1 GCA_027489195.1 Burkholderiales bacterium
CCGAGCCCGCGGCGATCTCGTCGATCAGCGAGGTCACGCGCTGGACCGACTCGGTGATCTGCCCCATCGTCTCGGCCGCCTGCCGCGCGCTGGCGGCGCCGGCATCGACCTTGCCCGAGCTCTCGGCAGTCAGCCGCTTGATCTCGCGGGCGGCCTCGGCGCTGCGCTGCGCGAGCGAGCGCACCTCGGAGGCCACGACCGCGAACCCCCGGCCCTGTTCGCCGGCCCGGGCCGCCTCGACGGCCGCATTCAGCGCGAGGATGTTCGTCTGGAACGCGATCGAGTCGATCATCGAGGTGATGTCCCCGATGCGGCGCGAGCTCTCGGCGATCTCCTGCATCACCGCGTCGACGCGCCGCGTGGCGGCGTCGCCCTCGCGCGCCGTCTCCAGCGCGGCCGCGGCGAGCGTGTTGGCGGTCTGCGCATTGCCCTCGGCATTGCGCACGGTGCCGGCGATCTCCTCCATGCTGGCCGCGGTCTCCTGCAGGCTCGAGGCCGCCTGCTCGGTGCGCGCGCTCAGGTCGAGGTTGCCCTGGGCGATCTCGCCGGTGGCGTGCTCCATGCTGGCGATCTGCGCCCGCACGTCGGCGACCAGCGCCATCACGTTCACGCCCACCTGGTTCACGTCGCGCATCAGCTCGCCGAGCGTGTCGCGCCGCTCGCTCGACATCGTCGCACCCATCTGACCGCCCGAGATCCGGCGCGCCGACGCCGAGACCCGCCGCATCGGCGACGCGACGCTCGCGACCAGCCAGGCGACGGCCGCCGCGGCCGCGATCCCGCCGGCGGCGAGCGGCGCGAGCGCGGCGAGGGTCGGGCCCGAGACGGCCAGCGCACCGAGCGCCGCGGCCGCCACGGGCAGCGTCACGGCCAGCGCGAACCGGGTGGCGAGCGACATCGCGGCGACGCGCTGCAGCCAGCCCGCCGGCCCGGTGCGGACCACGATGCCGCCGGAGATCGCATGGCGCGAGCGCTTCTCGCGGATCGCCGCGTACAGCAGATCGGCGGCCGCGACTTCCTCGCGCGACGGCCGGGTGCGTACCGACATGTAGCCGACGGTCGCGCCGTTCTCGGTCAACGGCGTGGCATTCGCACGGACCCAGTAGAAGTCGCCGTTCTTGCAGCGGTTCTTGACCAGCGCCGTCCACGGGCGGCCCGACTGGATGGTCGCCCACATGTCGGCGAACGCTTCCTCGGGCATGTCGGGATGACGCACCAGGTTGTGGGCCGTGCCGATCAGCTCGTCCTCGGAGAACCCGCTGATCGCGATGAAGGACGGGTTGCAGTAGGTGATCCGACCCTTGAGGTCGGTGGTCGACACCAGCGTGTCGCCATCGCCGAGCATCCGCTCGCGATCGGTGACGGGCAGGTTCTTGCGCATCGCAGGGCCTCTCGAACGGTCGATGGCAGGCCCGAGCGTCGCGGGACGCGGGGCCGGGGCATCCATCATCCGCCCGCACCGCCCTGCGCGATCACCGGAGAAACGCCGCGCCGCCCGGGGTTTCCGCGAAACTCGCGGCATCCGCGGCCGACCGGAGGACGATTGCGGCCGAGCTGCGGGACGAACCGGTCCGCGGACGGCGTACCGGCCCGCGCGGGCTTCAGCCCTCGCCGTCGTCGGCCGCCGCGCCGCCCGGACGCTCGGTGCCGTCCTCGTCGTCGGCGCCCTGGCGGGTCGGCCGCACCGCGCGGCCTCCCGGTCGGTCGAACAGCGCGCGCAGCGCGGTGCGCCGCCATTCTGCCGGCTCGACCGGCGCGGTGATGCCCGGGCAGAGCTCGCGCAGCAGGCCGTCGTGGATGCCGTAGATCATCCCGTGCAGGGTCAGCTTCTGCCCGCGGTTCCAGGCATCCTCGACCATCGGCAGGCGGCCGACGTGGCCGACCTGCTCGAGCACGTTGATCTCGCACAGCCGGTCGGCCCGCTCGTGCGGGTCCTCGATCGCGTCGAGCCGGCGTGCGTGCATGTGCATCAGGTCCTCGACGTGATGCAGCCAGCTGTCGACCAGGCCGAGCTTGCGCCGCTCGAGCACCGCCTGCACGCCGCCGCAGCCGTAGTGCCCGACCACCATCACGTGCTCGACCTTGAGCACGTCGACCGCGTACTGGATGACCGACAGGCAGTTCAGGTCGGTGAACACCACCAGGTTGGCCACGTTCCGGTGGACGAAGATCTCGCCCGGCGCCAGCCCGATGATCTGGTTGGCCGGCACCCGGCTGTCGGAGCAGCCGATCCACAGGTAGCGCGGCGCCTGCTGCTCGGCGAGACGGCTGAAGAAGGCCGGATCGTCGTCGCACATCCGCCGGGCCCAGGCCCGGTTGTTCGAGAAGAGGAAATCGATGTCGTCCATGGGCTGCGCCCGGGCTCCCTGCCGGATGTCCGGCGCCTGCGGCCGGCACAGGATACGGGAAACGCCGCGGCGGCCGGACCCCGGGCGGTGCGTGTAGGATCGGCCGATCGACACGATCCGGGCCCGCCGCGCGCGCCGCTCGCGCCGGCCCGCCCCGCCCCATGACCGCCACCAACGCCGCCACGCCCGACCAGCCGCCCCGCGCCGTGCTCGACTACCCGTTCGAGACACCGCCCCCCACCGGCGAAGCCACGGAGGTCGCGCCCGGCGTGCTGTGGATCCGGATGCCGCTGCCGTTCTCGCTGTCGCACATCAACCTGTGGGCGATCGCCGACGGCGGACGCTGGACGCTCGTCGACTCCGGGCTGCGCTCGCCCGAGACCGCGGCGGCGTGGCGACAGCTGCGCGACGGCGCGCTCGGCGGCCGCGACATCGAGCGGGTCGTGGTCACGCACATGCACCCGGACCATGTCGGCATGGCCGGATGGATCACGCGCCGGACCGGCTGCCGCCTGTGGATGACGCGGCTCGAGTACCTGACCTGCCGCGTGCTGGTGGCCGACACCGGCCGCGACGCGCCCGAGGACGGCACCCGCTTCTACCGCCGCGCGGGCTGGGACGACGACGCGCTGGAGCATTACCGGGCGCGCTTCGGCGAGTTCGGCAAGTCCACCTACGCGCTGCCCGACAGCTACCGGCGCATCGTCGACGGCGAGACCTTCCGCATCGGCGAGCACGACTGGCGCGTCGTCACCGGCAGCGGCCATTCGCCCGAGCACGCCTGCCTGTACAGCCCCGCGCTCAAGCTGCTGGTCTCGGGCGATCAGGTGCTGCCGCGGATCTCCTCGAACGTCTCGGTGTTCCCGACCGAGCCCGACGCCGACCCGCTCGGCGACTGGCTCGCCTCGCTGGCCAAGATCAAGGCGACGGTGCCCGACGACGTGCTGGTGCTGCCGGCGCACAACCTGCCGTTCCGCGGCCTGCACGCGCGCCTCGACGAGCTCGCCGACGGCCACGCCCGAGGCCTGGCCGCGCTGCGCGAGCGGCTGTCCGAGCCGCGCCGCGTGGTCGATGTCTTCACTGCGCTGTTCCGCCGCCCGATCGACTCGCGCGGGCTGCTCGGCATGGCGACCGGCGAGACGCTCGCGCACCTGAACCGGCTGATCGCCCAGGGCGACGCGACGGTCGAGGTCGATGCCGACGGCGTCGCCTGGTACCGGGCGAGCGCCTGACCGACCGCATCGCGCGACACCGAGGCCTTCGGAAACACCCTGTCGGTCGCGGCGATCAGCCGGCGGCCCGCCGCGCATGGCGCATCTCCGGACAGGCGCCGCACGTGCACCTGGTGCACCCGGTTTACCGATCGGCACCGAGCGACGACAGTGCGCCACCCGATGCGATCCGACGCGGTCCGATCCGCGACCCGCATCCACACACGCACACTGCCTCACCCTCGCCCGCGCGGGCGGCCCACCGGAGACGACACCATGCTGCCGACCGACTGCGACGTGCTGATCGTCGGCGCGGGGCCCTGCGGCCTCACGCTCGCGAACCACCTCGGCACGCTCGGCGTGCGCACCCTGGTCGTCGAGCGCCTGCCGGCGCTGATCGACTATCCGCGCGGTGTCGGTGTCGACGACGAGGCGCTGCGCAGCTTCCAGGCGGTGGGGCTGGTCGACGCGGTGCGCCGGCACACCGTGCCGAACCAGGTGATGCGCTTCGTCGACCGGCGCGGCCGGCTGCTCGCGTCGATCGAGCCCACCGCCGAGCCCTTCGGCTGGCCGCGGCGCAACGGCTTCATCCAGCCGCTGGTGGACCGCGAGCTCGCGCTCGGTCTCGGACGCTTCCCGCAGGTGAGCCTGGCGCTGTGCCACGCGTTCGAGTCGGTGGCGCCGATCGGGCCGGAGGGCGGCGAGCTGCGCGTGACGCTGCGCACGGTCGACGAGGCCGGCGATGCGAGCGGCGCGCCGGTGGTGGTCACCGCCAAATGGCTGGTCGGCTGCGACGGCGGCCGCAGCGCGGTGCGCAACGCCATGGGCCTGCCGTTCGAAGGCCGCAGCGAATCGACGCGCTGGCTGGTGATCGACCTGGCCGACGATCCGATCGGCACGCCCAACGTCAGCTTCCGGCTCGACGACGACTTCCCCTACGTCGAGCTCGCGCTGCCGCACGGCATCCGCCGCTTCGAGTTCATGGTGCCCGAGGGCGCAGACGAGGCCGAGTTCGAGAGCGACGCACGCGTGTTTGCGCTGCTCGCGCGCGTGCTGCCCGCCGACGTGCGCCCGCGGATCATCCGCCGCCGCGTCTACATGCACCACGCGCGGATCGCGCCCACGTTCCGTTCGGGGCGCGTGCTGATCGCCGGCGACGCCGCACACCTGATGCCGGTCTGGCAGGGGCAGGGCTTCAACACCGGCATCCGCGACGCGACCAACCTCGGCTGGAAGCTCGCGCTGGCCTCGCGCGGCGTGGCCGGCGACGGCCTGCTCGACACCTACACGCAGGAGCGGCACGCCCACGCCGGCGCGATGATCGAGCTGTCGGTGCTGGTCGGGAAGATCTTCGTGCCCGCCAGTCCGCTGGCCAGGCTCGCCCGCAACCTGCTCGGCCCGCTGCTGTCGCGGATCGGGCCGGTGCGCCGCTACATCGCCGAGATGCGCTTCAAGCCGATGCCCTTCTTCGCCGACGGCGCGGTCGTCCACCCGGGCGTACCGGACGCCGCGGGTGCGGTCGGCAAGGTGTTCGTGCAGCCGCGCGTCGCGGATGCCTCCGGGCGCATCTCGAAGCTCGACGACGCGATCGGGCTGCGCTTCGCGCTGATCGGCTGGAGCGCGCGCTTCGACGCCTGGCTCGGCGCCGAGTCGTGCCGCCTGCTCGAGGCGCTCGACGCCCGTCGCGTCGTCGTGCGCCCGTCCTGCCAGTCGCTCGAGCGCGAGCCGCCCGAGGACGGCCTGGTGCTCGCCGACGTCGACGGCACCTTCAAGCGCTGGTTCGACGCCGCGCCCGGCTCGGTCGTCGTGCTGCGGCCCGATCGCATCGTCGCGGCGGTCTGTCTGCCCTGGCAGCTCGATGCCACACTGCGCGAACTCGCCGCACGCCTGCGGATCGACGTGGCGGCGCTCGGCGCGCCCCGCACCCTGCCGACGAAGGAGGCCGCATGAGCACCGACCGCGCGTTCCTGGGGCTGTCGCACACCCCGCTGATGGACCTGAACCCGGTCGCACCCGAGGTGCGTCACGAGATCGACGCGCTGCTCGCCGCGCTGCGCGACGCCGTGCGCGCCTGGGCACCCGAGCTCGTCGTGCTGATCGGTCCCGACCACTACAACGGCTTCTTCAACGCGCTGATGCCGCCCTTCTGCATCGGCGACGCGGCGCAGGCCGTCGGCGACTACACGACGCCGGCCGGTCCCCTGAACGTCGACGCCGGCGCGGCCCTCGCCCTCGCGACGCATCTGATGGACGCCGACTTCGACGTCGCGGTCTCGCGCCGCATGCGTGTCGACCACGGCTTCTCGCAGGCGCTGCAGATCCTCTGGGGCGGGCTCGACACGCCGCCGATCGTGCCGATCTTCATGAACGCGGTCGCGCAGCCGGGCATTCCGCGGCTGCGCCGCTGCCGGGCGCTCGGCGAGGCGCTCGGGCGCTTCCTCGACACCGAGCCGCGCCGCACGCTGGTGATCGGCTCGGGCGGGCTGTCGCACGAGCCGCCGGTCCCCACCCTCGCCCACCCGGATGCGGGCGTGCGCGAGCGCATCACCGTCGCGCGCGAGGCCACCGAGGCCGAGCGCGACGCGAAGACGCGGCGCGTGATGGCTGCGGGCATGGCGCTCGCCGCCGGCGACGCGGCGATCAGGCCGCTCGCGCCCGAATGGGACCGGCGCTGGATGGACGCGATCGCCGAGGGACGGCTCGATGCGCTGTGCGCGCTCGACGAGGCCGGCATCACCCGTGACGCGGGCCTCTCGGCCCACGAGTCGAAGACCTGGCTGATCGCCCGTGCCGCGATGCCCGACACCGGCACCGCGCTCGCCTGCCCGGTGCGCGGCTACCGGGCGATCCCCGAATGGATCGCCGGCTACGGCGCCCTCTTCCTGCACACCGGAGCCCCCCGATGACCCAGCCCCTCACCCCGACCACCCTCTACGCCTCGCGGCTGCGCGAGGCCGAGCGCACCGGCGTGCCGATCGAGCCGCTGCGCGACGCGATCCCCCACGCCGACGAGGCGATCGCCTATGCCGTGCAGCACTGCAACGTGGCGCACTGGACCGGACAGGGCCGACGCATCGTCGGCCGCAAGATCGGCCTGACCGCGCCCGCCGTGCAGCGCCAGCTCGGGGTCGACCAGCCCGACTTCGGCACGCTGTTCGCGGACATGGTGCTCGGCGACGACGAGCCGATCGCGGTGGCACGCACCCAGCAGCCGAAGGTCGAGACCGAGGTCGCGCTGATGCTCGAGCGCGACCTGCCGGACGCCGACACGACGCTGCTCGAGGTGATCCGCGCGGTCGCCTATGCGCTGCCCGCGATCGAGGTCGTCGGCAGCCGCGTGCGCGACTGGAACATCCGCTTCGTCGACACCGTGGCCGACAACGCGTCCTCGGGCCTGGTCGTGCTGGGCGGCGTGCCGCGCCGCCTCGACGGCCTCGACCTCAAGCTGTGCACGATGACCACCGTGCGCGCCGGCGAGACCGTCTCGAGCGGCATCGGCGCGGCCTGCCTCGGCCATCCCCTGGTGGCAGCCACCTGGCTCGCCCGCAAGATGGCCGGGCTCGGTCAGCCGCTGCGCGCCGGCGACCTGGTGATGACCGGCGCGCTCGGGCCGATGGTGGCCGCTCGCCCCGGCGATCGCTTCGAGGCCCGCATCGACGGGCTGGGCAGCGTCGTCGCGCGCTTCGCCGACGCGTGACGCGGCAGGCCGCCCGGATCGTCCGGCGCCACCGGACCCGGGCGTGCGGGCCTCAGCGCGACAGGCTGGGCGCAGGCAGCGCCCGCGCCGCCGCCTCGATCGCCTCGCGGCATCGCGCCTCGTCGCCCACCGCCTCCATCAGCAGCAGGGCCAGCCGAGCGAGGAACAGGGGCTCGCGCTCGCGCCCGACGGCCGTGATCGCCAGCGCGCACTCGCGGTAGAGCGCGTCGCGCGCCTCGGGGGACAGGCTCGAACTCATCGGACCCCCTCGGCGCACAGGCCACGGGCGGCATCGAGCGCGGCGCCCAGGGTCGCGGGATCGGGCCGCCGCCAGCGACCGGCGACGTGTCCGTCAGGACGCAGCAGCACGACCGCGCCGTCGAGCGCTCCCCAGCGGGCCGCCGCGACGCGGCCCTCGGCGGTCGCATCGTCGACCGCCCGGATGCGGTTGCCCGTGCGCGCGGGCTCGCCCGTGGCGAGCACCTCCAGCGTGCGCAGCGGCAGCGGTCCGCGCTCGAGCGCGCCAAGCACGCCGTCGAGCGCCGGATCGAGCCGCACGGCCTGCGGCGCGACGAAGGCCAGCACCGTCCACGCCGACCCGAGCAGCGCGCTCAGGTGGGTCGCCCCTTCCGGGCCGCGTAGCGGCGCCTCGCGAGGCGGATCGCCCGGCGCCGGGCCGCCCGCCGCCGGATCGGACGCCGCCGACAGCGGCGAGTCGGGATATCCGATCGGCAATGTCTGGCGCGGATTGGCGAGCTGCGCGATCGAGGCATGCCGGTGCGCGAGCGTGATCGCCGCCTCGCGCATCAGCGAGAACCCGCGCGACGGCGGCGCCATGAACTCGGTGCTCTGGATCGCGCTGGTCGCGTTCACGCGGTACGCATGCCGGCGCTCGGTGTCGTAGCTGTCGAGCAGCGCGTCGCCGCCCAGGCCGCGCACCACCGACGCCAGCTTCCAGCCGAGGTTGTGCGCGTCGTCGAACCCCGAGTTCAGCCCGCGCACGCCGAAGATCGGCATCGCATGCGCCGCGTTGCCGGCGAACAGGATGCGGCCGTGCCGATAGCGATCGAGGCTCATCGCGCCCGCGCGGTAGGCGCTGATCCAGACGATCTCCCAGGGCAGGTGCCCCTCGCCGATCATGTCGAGGTGCCGCTGCACGAAGGGGCCGACCCGCTCGGGCCGCAGCTCGGCCTCGAGGTCCGCGTCGTCGGGGATCTGGTAGTCGAGCCGCCAGAGGTCGTCGGGCTGCTTGTGCATCAGCACCGTCGAGCCCGGGTTCGACGGCGGATCGAACCAGGCGCGCCGCTCGGTGGGATAGGCGCTCGGCAGCGTGATGTCGACGATCACGTACTTGCCCTCGAACGCCGTGCCCTCGAGCTTCAGGCCCATCGAGCGCCGCACGAAGCTCTGGCCGCCGTCGCAGGCGACCAGCCAGTCGGCCTGCATCGCATGCTCCGCGCCGGCGCAGCGCACCGTCATCGACACGCCGTCGTCGCCGGCCTCGAAGCCGACGAGCTCGCTGCCCCAGCGGATGTCGATCAGCCCCGGATGCGCGGCCGCCGCTTCGACCAGGGTGTGCTCGATCCAGTACTGCTGCAGGTTGATCATCGGCGGCAGCCGCTGCAGCGCGTCGTGCGGCATGCCGAAGCGCAGGATCTCGTCGGTGCGATGGAAGGTGCGCCCGCCCTCCCAGGGCAGGCCGCGGGCGAGGTGCGCGTCCAGCGCGCCCAGTTCGCCGAGGATCTCCAGGCTGCGGCGCGAGATGCAGATCGCACGGCTGCCGACGCACACGGTGGTGTCGGCCTCGAGGATCACCGAGGCGACGCCCCATTTCGCCAGGGCCAGGGCCAGTGCCAGGCCGACCGGTCCGCCGCCGGCGATCGCGACGCGATGCCGCACCGGATCGCGACCCGCCTCGAGGGCGGGCGGCACGGCGGGATGCTCGGTGTGGACGAAGGGGCCGATCGGTTCCATGGCGGTGTCCGGTGAAGGCGTCGGCCGCATTGTGGCCGCTCGCCCGCCCGGCGTCCGCCTCGCGTGTTCAGAACACGGTGATGCAGCCCACCGAGGTGACCGAGACGACCGCGCCTGAGACACCGCGCCCGGTCACCTGGTAGCAGTACCGGAATCCGCCGACCACGCTCGCGTCGACCAGGCTCGTCGTCGCGGCCCGCGCGAGCGGGAAGCCGTCGCGGGTGACCTCGTAGGCGGCGGCGGCCGGATCGAAGCTCCAGTCGAGCTGGATGGCTTCCGGACCGACCCGGGTGAGCGTGAGGCCGAGGCCGGCGATCGGGGGCGGGCCGGGATCGTAGTAGTGGTCGTGGCCGCAGCCTGCCAGGGCGAGGGTCAGGGCCAGCGTGGTCGCGAGCAGGCGGGTACGTGGGGTCATCGCGGTCTCCGGATCAGCGCGCCGGGGCGCCGGCTGCAGCGGTGGCGGGTCCGGCGAGACCGACGGACAGCTTCGACGTGCTCAGGTAGAGGAGCGGCCTGGCCGCGTCGCCCGGCGCGTCGATGCGCAGGTAGAACGCGCGGTCGAACTCGCCCGAGGTCGGCAGCGCGACCAGCCGCGCCGGCGCGGGGAGACGGTCGCCGTCAAGGACGCCGGTCGCGCCGCGCAGGTCGGCGGTCATCGCGGCCTGGTTGAGCTGCACCCATCCGGCCTGCACGGTGAAGCCGCCCGCGCGCGCATCGGCGACGAACTGGACCGATTCGCGGTACATGCGTCCCTGGCCGCCATCGGACACGACGAGGCGTGCGCTCGAGACCGGCATGTCGAGCAGCGTGTCGCCGATGCGAACCCGGAACGCGCGGATCGCGCGCTCGTAGCGGCCGGTCCACGGATCGGCGTCGGCATCGGGGGTCGCGTCGTCGTAGCTCAGCTCGAAGCTCAGCGTCCCGCCACGCAGGTCTGCCGCGCGGACCGGCGCGTCGGCAGGCAGCGCGGCGAGGATGGCGTCGGCGGGGACCTTGAAGGTGGCATCGCCTCGCACGAGGACCTCTGCGGCGGCGGCCGGTGCGGCCGGTGCGAGCAGCGCGGCGAGCAGGGCACCCGCGCCCACGATCGAACGGATCAGGGGTCGCGGCGCGCTGCGGGAGGAACGGAAGGTCTTCGGACTGCGGATCGGGCGGGCCTGCATGAGCTTCTCCATCTGTGGGCGACGTGCCGGTTCAACGGCGGCGCGACGGTGCCCGTGGACCGCGATGCGACGCGACATTGCAAGCACCGGTAACCGTGCTGCATGCGCCGTGCCCAGCGCGGCGCGGCGGGACGGCGTGTTTGACAGGCTGCCCCGCGGCCGGATACGCTGCACGGATGCTCTCGTTGCGCCCCACCCCCCTTGCGTCGTCCACGCTGCTACTAGCGTCGGGCCGGGGTCGCACGCTGCCCGCACCGGGCTGATCGAGCCAGTCCAGCGCGCCACCCCGGCCCGCCCCGTACCCCGACCGATGCTCGGGGCCACGGGAGGCGACGGCCATGCTCATCGCTTCCTGCGCCCCGGATCACGGTCGATTCCCGACCCCGACCGACCCCTGGAGCCCGAGCCATGACGATGAAGCCCCCCGCCGGCAAGTACCGACCGTTCCCGAGCATCGACCTGCCCGACCGCCGCTGGCCGTCGCGCACCATCGAGCGCGCACCGCGCTGGCTGTCGACCGACCTGCGCGATGGCAACCAGGCCCTGTTCGAGCCGATGGACACCGCCCGCAAGCTGCGGATGTTCGAGACCCTGGTCAAGATCGGCGTCAAGGAGATCGAGGTCGGCTTCCCGGCGGCCTCGCAGACCGACTTCGACTTCGTGCGCCACGTGATCGAGGCGGGCCTGGTGCCCGACGACGTCGTGATCAGCGTGCTGACGCAGGCCCGCGAGGACCTGATCGCGCGCTCGATCGACTCGCTGGCCGGTGCGAAGCGCGCGGTCGTGCACCTGTACAACGCGACCGCACCGGTGTTCCGCCGCGTGGTCTTCGGCATGAGCCAGGACGACGTGCTGGCGCTCGCCGTCCGCAGCACCCGCTTCGTGCGGGAGCAGCTCGAGGCGCGGCCGGGCACCGAATGGGGCTTCGAGTACAGCCCCGAGGTGTTCTCCTCGACCGAGCTGCCCTTCGCCCGCGACGTCTGCGCCGCGGTGATGGACGCCTGGGGCGCGACGCCGCAGCGGCCGGTGATCCTGAACCTGCCCGCGACCGTCGAGTGCGCGATGCCGAACATCTACGCCGACCAGATCGAGTGGATGGACCGCAACCTGCCGAACCGTGCGGCGGCGGTGATCTCGGTCCATCCGCACAACGACCGCGGCACCGCGATCGCGGCGGCCGAGCTCGGGGTGCTGGCGGGAGCGCAGCGCATCGAGGGCTGTCTGTTCGGCAA
>JAIYAG010000426.1 GCA_027489195.1 Burkholderiales bacterium
CACGCCCGCCGCGCGCTGGCGGCGCGAGCCGGCCGCGGGCACCAGTCCGCCGCTCACCGCGAGCGTGTTCGGCGTCGACCAGTACGGATCGGCCAGCACGACCTCGCGGCCGAGCGCGGCGGTGCTCAGCGCGGCGAACAGGCCGGCCGCGCCCGCGCCGAGGACCAGCAGGTCGGTCTCGCCCACCTGGGCCTCGCCCGCCGGGCCCTCGTCCGCCGGGCCCTCGTCCGCCTTCACGCGTCCGCCTTCACGCGACCGCCAGGCAGCGCTCGGCGCGCCAGCCGTACAGCCACTCGAGCGCGTCGTAGAAGCGCTCCGGCGCGCGACCGGCCCAGAGGTCGTTGCGCACCAGCCGCTCGACCCCCTTGGCGTGATAGAGCCGCCCCATCTCGCGGGCCGACAGCACCACGCGCGCGGTCCGTGCGATGCGCGCGCGCTCGTAGTGCGAGAAGGCGGTCTCCAGGTCGTCGCCGTGCGCACGCACCGCCTCGCCGAGCGTCACCGCGTCCTCGAGCGCCATGCACGCGCCCTGCGCGATGTACTGCAGCATCGGATGCGCGGCATCGCCCAGCAGCGTCGCGCGGCCGTAGGTCCAGCGGCCGATCGGCTCGCGATCGGCGGTCGCCCAGCGCTTCCAGTGCTTCGGCAGGTCGATGAGCTGGCGCGGCTGCGGCAGGATGCCGTCGAAGTACGAGCGGACCTCGTCGAGGCTGCCCTCGCGCACGCCCCATTCCTCGTGCTCGCGGCTGTGGAAGGTGACGACGACGTTGTACTGCTCGCCGCCGCGCAGCGGATAGTGGACCAGGTGGCAGTCGGGGCCCGACCAGACCACCGGCGCGTTCCAGCGCAGGTCGGCGGGGAAGTCGGCGGCCTCGACCACCGCGCGGTAGACCACGTGGCCGGAGACGCGCACCGGGTCGCCCACGTACTGCGCGCGCACCGCCGAGCGCACGCCGTCGCAGGCGACGAGCGCCGCCCCCGCGTGGCGCGTGCCGTGCTGGTCGACCGCCACGACGCGGCCCTCGGCCTGCTCGACGCGCTCGATGCGCGTGGAGGTCAGCAGCTCGATGTCGGCGCAGGCGCGCACGCCGTCGAGCAGCGCGCCGTGTGCGTCGGCGCGGTGGATCACCGCATACGGGTTGCCGAAGCGCGCGCGGAACGCGTCGCCCACCGGCAGCGAGGCGACCGTGGCGCCGTCGACCGCGTCCATCATCGCCATGCGCTCGACGTAGACCGCACGCGAGCGGGCGATCGTGCCGACGCCGAGCGCATCGAACGCATTGAACGCGTTCGGTCCGAGCTGGATGCCGGCGCCGATCTCGCCGATCTCGGCAGCCTGCTCGAGCACCGCGACCCGCCGGCCGGCACGCGCCAGCGCGAGCGCCGCGGCCAGGCCGCCGATGCCGCCGCCCGCGACCAGGATCCGCTCGCCGCGCCCCTCGCCGTGCCCCTCGCCCACGCGCGCCGCGCCCTCGCCTGCCGCCATCGTCCGCCTCCGTGCCGATCCCCGCGATTCTAGTCGCCGCCGGTATCATCGATCGGACACACGGGGGGAGAAGCCATGCGCAAGAACGCGGTGAAGGCGCTGATGACGTCGGGCCAGACGGCCCTGGTCGGCTGGGCGGGAATCGGCAACAGCTACTCGGCGGAGCTGCTCGGGCACGCGGGCTTCGACGGCGTGGTCGTCGACATGCAGCACGGGCAGGTCTACCTGGAGCAGGCGGTCGGCATGCTGCAGGCGATCTCGGCGACGCCGGCGATGCCGATGGCGCGCGTCACCGGCAACCACTTCTCAGAGATCAACAAGATCCTCGACTCGGGCGCCTACGGCGTGATCGTGCCGATGATCGACACCGCCGACGACGCGCGTCGCGTCGTCGAGGCGGTGCGCTATCCGCCGCGCGGGCGCCGCTCGTTCGGGCCTGCGCGCGGCCTGCTGTACGGCGGCCAGGACTACCCGCAGCACGCCGACGACGAGCTGCTCGCGTTCGCGATGATCGAGACGCCGCAGGCGATGGCGAACCTCGACGAGATCGCCGCGGTGCCCGGCCTCGACGGCCTGTTCATCGGGCCGGCCGACCTCTCGCTCGCGCTCGGCGTGTCGCCGTCGCCGAAGTGGCGCGAGGAGCCGCTGCGCGGCGCGATCGCACGCGTCCTCGCCGCCACGCAGGCGCACGGCAAGCTGGCCGGCATCTTCTGCACCGGGCCCGAGATGGCCATCGACATGCAGGCCGCGGGCTTCCGGATGCTGGTGCCGGGCAACGACGCGGCGCTGCTGCGCGGGGCGGCGCAGGCCGCCTGTGACCGGATCCGCGGCGCGGCGCCGTCGGCGCCGGGCGCGGCGTACTGACGGGCGGACCGGGGACGCCTAGGCCGCGCGGCGCATCGAGGGTCGCACCGGGCGGCGACCCGCACGGCCGATCGACCGCCCGCACCGTGCCAGCGGCCCGACCGTCGGCGCGGGGCCCGGGTGCCCGGGGCCGACTGTCACCATCGGGCGACCTCGACCCAATCCCGGCACGATTCGGGGCGGACGGCGCGACGCGCCGGATGCCGCACCGCGCGTGCCCGACCGGAACGCCCATGTCCGCAGTGTTCGGCATCGATCAGGCCCGCGACTACATGCACAAGCTGCTCGGCGCGATGGTGCGCGGCGGCGGCTCGGACCTGTTCATCTCGGCGGACTTCCCGCCGTCGATGAAGGCGAACGGCGAGATGCGCCCGCTGGCCGAGCAGAAGCTCGCGCCGGCCCTGACCGAGAAGCTCGCGCACGCGCTGATGAACGAGCGCCAGATCGACGAGTTCCGCCGCGAGCTCGAGTGCAACTTCGCGATCAGCGTGCCCGGGATCTCGCGCTTCCGGGTGAACGTGTTCGTGCAGCAGCAGTGCGTCGGCATGGTGATCCGGACGATCTCGTCGGAGATCCCGAACTTCGAGAAGCTCGGCCTGCCCGAGTCGCTGAAGAACGTGATCATGACCAAGCGCGGCCTGGTGCTGGTGGTCGGCGGCACCGGCTCGGGCAAGTCGACGACGCTCGCGGCGATGATCGATCACCGCAACCGCACGTCGAAGGGTCACATCATCACCGTCGAGGATCCGGTCGAGTACGTGCACGTCCCCAAGGGCTGCCTGATCACGCACCGGGAGGTGGGCGTGGACACGCTGAGCTGGCACTCGGCGCTGAAGAACACGCTGCGCCAGGCGCCCGACGTCATCCTGATCGGCGAGATCCGCGACACCGAGACGATGGAGCACGCGATCGCGTTCGCCGAGACCGGGCACCTGTGCCTGGGCACGCTGCATGCGAACAACGCCAACCAGGCGATCGACCGGATCATCAACTTCTTCCCCGAGGAACGGCGCAACCAGCTGCTGATGGACCTGTCGTCGAACATGCGGGCGATCATCTCGCAGCGGCTGGTGCGCACCGCCGACGGCAAGGGGCGCAAGGCGGCGATCGAGATCCTGATCAACACGCCGAGCCTCGCCGACAAGATCCGAGAGGGCGACTTCCACGAGATCAAGGCGATCATGGGCAAGTCGCGCGAACTCGGGATGATGACCTTCGACGACGCGCTCTTCGACCTCTACGACGCGGGCCACATCGCCTACGAGGAGGCGATCCGCAATGCCGACAGCGCCAACGAGCTGCGCCTGAACATCAAGCTCAAGAGCCGCCGCGGCGAACCGGCCCAGAAGGGCAAGGTCGACCTGGCGATCCAGTAGCGCGCGGCACCTCGAACACCCGGTCGCCGGCGATCGCGAACAGCCGCTGCGGTGCGGTGCGCGACACGCTGGCCGAGCCGGTGAACTCGCCGAACGCGGGCAGCACCGTCTGCCCGGGCCCCACGCTGAAGCACGGCAGCCTGGCCGAATCGCCGCCGCGCCCGTGCAGCCGCACCGCGGGATGCAGGTGGCCGGCGAGCCGGTAGCCCCGGCATGCCCCCTCGGCCCGGCCCGAGCCCGAGCCCCGGCCCGGGTCGGACGCCTCGTCGATCGGCTCGTGGCACAGCGCGAACGGCCCGAGCGGCGCGGGCGCGTCCACCACCTCGATGCCCAGATCGCCCGGCGGATCGCCGGCGCGGTCGTCGTGGTTGCCGCGCACCAGCACGCAGTGCAGCCCTGTGCGCTCGGCGCGCCAGGCGCGCAGCGCCGACACCGTCGCAGGAGCCTGCGCGGGCCGGGCGTGCAGCAGGTCGCCGAGCACCACCAGGCGGCGCGCGCCGCAGTCGTCGACCAGGGCGCCGAGCCGGCGCAGCGTGGCCTCGGTGGGTCCGGCGGGCACCGGCACGCCGAGGGCGCGGAAGGTCTCGGCCTTGCCCAGGTGCACGTCGGCGACGAACAGCGTCGCCTCGTCCGGCCACCAGATCGCACGCCGCGCCAGCAGCCGCGCGGCGACCCCGGCGAGCTCGAGGTCCAGCCCGCCGAGACCCTCGGGCACGCGTATCGTCGATGGCATCGGCCGATTCTAGCGGCCCGCGCTCCGCGCCCTCGAAGTGCGCTAGGCTGCGCGGCGCATCGCCGCACCCATCCGACGCCGACCCAGGACCCCGCCATGACCGCCCTGCACTTCGACGACGCCGACGTCCGTCGGCTGCTCAGCCTGGAGGCCCTGCTGCCCGCGATGCGGCGCGCGCTGGCCGACCTGTCGGCCGGGCGGGTGGTGCAGCCGCTGCGCACGGTGATGGACATTCCGGCCGAGCAGGGCTACTTCTTCCTCAAGCCCGCGCTGACCGCCAACGCGCTCGCCACCAAGCTGATCACGCTCATCCCGGGCAACCCGGCGCGCGGCCTGCCGACGCTGCTGGCGACCATCGTGCTGATGGATCCGGCCACCGGCCGCACGCTGGCCACCATGGACGGCACCTGGATCACCGAGCTGCGCACCGCGGCGGTGTCGGCGGTCGCGGTCGACGCGATCGTGCCGCCGGGACCGAAGGTGGTGGCGATGCTGGGGAGCGGCGCGCTGGCGCGCACCCACGCGGCGGCGCTGCGCGCGGTGCGGCCGATCGCCGAGATCCGCGTCTGGAGCCGGGATCCGGCGAACGTCGCGCGCTGCGCGGCCGAGATCGGCGGCGTGGCCTGCGCGAGCGCCGAGGCCGCGGTCCGCGGCGCCGACATCGTGTGCACCGTCACCAACGCGACCGAGCCGGTGCTGCGCGGCGCATGGCTCAAGCCCGGCGCGTTCGTCGCCGCGGTCGGCGCGCCCCGCCCGAGCTGGCGCGAGCTCGACGACGAGGCGATGGCGCACCTGCTGATCGCCGACAGCCGCCATTCGGCCGAGCACGAGGCCGGCGACGTCATCGATTCGGGTGCGACGGTGAGCGCCGAGATCGGCGAGATCCTCGCCGGCACCGTGCCGCCGCCGCCGCACGGCACGACGGTCATCTTCAAGGCGCTCGGGCAGGCGGTCGAGGACGCGGTCTCGGCGCGGCTGGTCTACGACCGTGCGCTCGCGGAGCGGGATGGGGCGGCGGCGGCGGGGCGGGACGCGGCAGCGGCGGCGGGGCGCGACACGGCGGGGCGCGACACGGCGGGGCGGGCATGAGCGGCACCGACCTCGCCGTCGACGTCGCGATCGTCGGCGCGGGCATCGCCGGCGCATCGGTCGCCTACTGGCTGACCCGGCTCGATCCGACGCTGTCGGTGGCGATCGTCGAGCGCGACACCGGCTTCGCTCAGGCCTCCTCGCAGCGCTCCGCGAGTTCGATCCGCCAGCAGTTCTCCAGCCCGGTGAACATCCGGATGTCGCAGTTCGGCCTGGCGTTCCTGCGCGAAGCGCCCGATCGGCTCGAGGTCGACGGCGACCGCCCCGAGCTCGGCCTGCAGACCCCCGGGTACCTGTACCTCGCGACGCCGCCGCAGGCCGACGCGCTGCGCGCGCAGAACGCGGTGCAGCGGGCCCACGGCGCACCCATCGAACTGCTCGATCCGGCGGGGCTGTCGGCACGCTTCCCGTGGCTGGCGACCGGCGACCTCGCGCTCGGCGCGCTCGGTGCCGGGGCCGAGGGCTGGTTCGACGGGCCGGCGCTGCACACCGCGATGCTGCGGCGCGCCCGCGCGCAGGGCGCGCGCCTGGTGCGCGGCGAGGTGGCGGGGTTCGAGCTGTCCGGGGCGGGCGAGGCGCGCCGGGTCGGCGCGCTGCGCCTGGCCGACGGCAGCCGGGTCCGCTGCGGTCATGCGGTGCTCGCCGCCGGCGCCTGGTCGCGTCCGGTGGCCGCGCTCGCCGGCATCGCGCTGCCGGTGCACGCGCGCCGCCGCACGGTGTTCGTGGTCTCGTGCCCCGAGCCGCTGCCCGACTGCCCGCTGGTGATCGATCCGACCGGGTTCTGGTTCCGCCCGGAAGGCCGCGCATTCATCGGCGGCACGACGCCCGATCCGGACGAGGACGACCTGCCGCTCGAACCGAACCTCGGCGAGTTCGACGAGGCGCTGTGGACGGCCTTCGCGCACCGCGTGCCGGCCTTCGAGGCGCTGCGCATCGAGCGCGCCTGGGCGGGCTACTACGAGATGAACCTCTGGGACCACAACGCGCTGCTGGGCCCGTGGCCCGGCCTGGCCAACCTGCACGCCGCCACCGGCTTCTCCGGCCACGGCATGCAGCAGGCGCCGGCGGCCGGACGCGGCGTGGCCGAGTGCGTGCTGCACGGCGGCTGGCGCACGCTGGACCTGTCGGACCTGTCGGTCGCGCGGCTCGCCGAGGGTCGGCGCGTGATGGAAGCGAACGTGATCGGCTGAGGCGGGTGCCGGCTCAAGGTGGCGGAGGCGTTCGAGCCTGCTGCGCGCACAGGCCGGCGACCGTCCAGCCGAGGTCGAGACGCTCGCCGCGCCACTGCCCGGTCGCTGTGACCGCCTGGATGGGCGGACCATCGCGACGATGCCGTTCGACGATCCAGCCGGGCTCGCCCGACAGCGGCGGTGCATCGTCGATGCGTCGGCCCGATGCATCGACGAACCGCAGCGCGCCGTCGTCGAGCATGCTGACGCGCGTGCCTCCCTCGTGGACCTGCCGGTGGTGCCTGCGGCAGAGCAGCACCAGGTTCGAGAGCCGCGTCGCGCCGCCGTGCGCCCAGTGCTCGATGTGATGCCCGTCGACGAAACGCTGCTGCGTGCAGCCCGGGTACCGGCAGCCCCGATCACGAGACCTCAGCGCTCGCCCGATCGCAGGCGGAATGCTGCGCGTGCGGCGTCCCACGTCGAGCACGCGGCCCGCACCGTCCTCGACGATCGCCACCAGGCTCGCGTCGCAGCCCAGCCGACGCACGGTCTCGGCGGCGAGCACCGGCCCGTCGTCGAGCTCGCTGCGGCCCGGCCGGTCGGCCACGAGCGTGCGCGCATCGACGTGCACGACGAGCTGCTGCCGCTCACCGCCGGCCAGGGCCCGGTCGCCGTGCGCGAGCCAGCTCTCGGCGAACCGCGCGAGCGCGTCCGCGCGGCGCTGCGACGGCGTGTCCGACGGCTGCGTGTCGGACGGGTCGGACGGGTCGGACGGGTCGGACGGGTCGGACGGGTCGGACGGGTCGGACGGGTCGAGCGGCCGGGCGGCGGCTCCGCCCGCCGGATCCACGGCGGGCGCGCGGCCGGACGTTCCAGCTGGAACGTCCGGGTGGGATGTTGCGTGAGCGCGGCCTCGCGGGTCGACGGTGTCCTCGTCGAGCGCGCGCTGCAGCGCCCGCAGGACGAGCGCGCCCGCCTCTGCCGGCAGGCGCACCTGCAGGCACAGCGAGCCGTCATCGTCGTGACGGTACGTGAGTCCTCGGTTCGCCTGCTGTGTGGCATCACGATCGAGCTCGATCGCCTGCTGCGCACGCCGAAAACCGCGGACCACCGCCTCCACGTGATGGGACGTGCCGTGCAGCGCGACCATCAGCAGCGTCTCCTCGGTCTCGGGCGTGGCGACGCGAGTCAGCGCGCGGACCTTCGAGTAGCTGAGCGCGCCGCGCGACATCGCCGCGTCGATCCGCGGCAGCGATTCGAGCGCGCGCGCCGTGCGCACCTTCTCGCGCGCCGCGCCGAGTTCGATGCCGCACTTCCAGCCCAGCCAATGGGCGCACGAGCGCGTCGCGCCGTCGGCCCAGCCTTCGCGACGGTCGAACTCGGCGACCAGTGCGAGGAATCGATGGTGGGCGGCGTTCAGATGGCCGGCGAGCTCGGTGATGCGGGCCTCGAGTTCGGGCAGGGGCAGCTCGGAGCGGGGCAGCTCGGACATGGCTTCTGCGCCGAACGCATCGGACGCATCGGACGCATCGGACGCATCGGACATCGACTGACTGAAGGCCGCAGGGTCGAGCATCGCAAGCTCCTGAACAACTGTACTTATGTACAGTATTCTACCGCGAGGCCCTGGCTTCAGAAAGCTCCGGATCGCCCGTAGCACCGTCCACCGCGGCTCCAAAGACTTAGGCCGTCGGGACGACTCGGCTCCGCCATACCGGGGTCGGGTCCGGACGAGCGGGTAGACCGCGCGGCGGCGAATCGCCGGCCGAGATCCCGCGAGCCGTCGTCCTAAGTCAGCGGCTCGAACGCATACGCGTGCATCCCCAGCACGCCGGCCGTGAAGCTCTCGTGCAGCACGGTGCCGCGCCCGCCCGCACCGGCGGCCACCAGCAGCGGCACGAAGTGCTCGGGCGTCGGATGCGCGCGCGCGGCCTCGGGCGCGATCGGCCAGTCCTGCAGCAGGTCCGCGCCGCCGTCGCGGACCGCGGCGGACACCCAGTCGGCGAAGCGCCGCGCATACGGGGCGACCGGGGCGTCGGGCCCGCGCGAGAAGACGTCACGCAGGTTGTGGGTGACCGAGCCCGAGCCCATCACCAGCACGCCGTCCTCATGCAGACCGGCGAGCGCACGGCCGAGGGCCACGTGGAGATCGGCGTCCATGCGCGCGTCGAGCGAGACGACGACCACGGGGATGTCGGCCTGCGGGTACATCAGCAGCAGCGGCACCCAGATGCCGTGGTCGAGCCCGTCGATCGGTACCTCGCCGACCGGCTCGATGCCGGCATCGGCGAGCAGGCCGGCGACGCGCGTGGCGAGCGCCGGATCGCCCGGCGGGTCGTAGCGCAGCGCGTACAGCGCGTCGGGGAAGCCGCCGAAGTCGTGGACCGCATGCATCCGCGGCGCCGAGCCGACGGCGACGCCCCGCGCGACGGTGTGCGCCGAGATGGCGACGATCGCGCGCGGGCGCGGCAGCAGGGCGCCCAGGCCGCGCAGGAAGTCGCGCGCCGGCACGTCGTCGAGCGGCAGCGAGGGCGCGCCGTGCGACACGAAGATCGACGCGGGCGCGACGCCGCTCACGCCCAGCCGCCCGCGAACGGGATCGCCGCGCCGGCGAAGAACTCCACCTCGGTCGAGGCGAGGAACACCGCGAACAGCGCGTCCTCCTCGGGCCGCGCCAGACGGCCCACCGGCACCTCGCGCTTGAGCCGCTCCTGGAAGGCCGGCAGCGCCTGCACCTCGGGGCCGTAGTAGGTGGGGTTCTCGACGAAGTTCTGTGCGATCAGGTTCACGTGCACGTTCGACGGCGCGACCTCGACGCCGACCGCGCGCGCCCACGAGAGCTGGGCGCCGCGTGCCGCCGCGTAGGTGGACGTGCGCTTCTGGCCGCGCAGCGCGGTGGCGCTGCCCATCACGACGATCTTGCCGGCGCGCCGCTCGATCATGCCGGGCAGCACGGCGCGCGCCAGGCGCGGCAGCGGGTCGACGAGGTTCGCGAACACGTGGCGCCATTCGTCGTCGCCCACCTCGTGCGCGCGCGTCGAGGGCGCGGGCACGCCGAGGTTGGCGATCAGCACGTCGACCCGGCCGGCACGACGCACCGCGTCCTCGGCCGCGCCGGGCGCCTCGAGCGGACCGGGCACCCCGATCACCAGCGCGCCGTGTTCGGCGAAGGCCTGCTCGAGCACGGGACCCATGAAGGTCTCGCTCTGGGTGATCAACACACGCTTGCCCTTCAGGCCGTCGCCGATCCGCATCGTCGCTCTCCTTTCGTTTCGTGGGTCCGATCCGGCGCGGACGGCGCGCTCACTGCCATTCGACCAGCGAGAACCCGAGTCCGACCGTGGTCTGACGGTAGTTGTAGTCGATCAGGCTCTCGCCGTAGCCCGAGAAGACCTGCACATGCCCCTTCAGGTAGCTCGACAGCGGGAAGGCCCAGTCGAGCATCACGCTGCCGCGCGAGGCGTCGCCCCCCTTGAGCGAATGGCGCATCTGCAGCGACACCTGGTGCGCACCGGCACGCCGCGTAACCACCAGCTCGCCGCGGCCGATCCAGTTCTCGATGCCCGGATTGTCGTCGACCTCGGCCCGCTCGGAGATCCGCCACCAGGGACGGGCCAGCACCGACCAGTCGCCGTTCTCGAAGCCGGCCTGGGCGATCACGCGGTTCCAGCTGCGCGACAGCGGCTCGCTGCGGCCGTTGGACTGGTGGTTGAAGCCCAAGCCCAGGAAACGCGCGCGCCAGCCGAGGAACAGCGGCTGGTCGATGCCCCAGATGCCGAACACCTCGGGCTCGTAGTTGGTCTCGCGGAACGGGCGCGACAGCTGGGGCGTGTAGACCTGCCAGTGCGACTTCTGCGTGTAGCCGAGCCAGACGTCGAGGTTGCTGCCGCCGACGGTCTCCCAGATCTTCGACTTCAGGCTGATCTGGAAGGCGGCCTCGACGGAGCGCAGGTCCTGGGGCGCGGACACCGAGTTGCCGACGCCATCGCTGGTGGGCTGCTGGTTCGGGTCGCTCGACCAGCGTACCGGCAGCACGTACATCGGCTTGTAGGGGCGCAGCAGGAAGCGGCCCTGCTTGGTGCCCGGATCGAGCTCCCAGCGTTCGCCGAGCGAGCCGCCGCGGGCCCGGCGCTCGTCGCGCGCGAGCTTGGCCGCCTCCTCGGGCGTGGGGGCGGCGGGGCTCGCCGAGCCGGGCAGCGGCGCGCCGGGGACGGCCCCGGGCGAGGCGGCCGCGGGCGCTGCGGGCGCCGGAACCGGGGCGACCCGCCCGACCGCACGGTCGTAGCACTCGAGCCGCTGCGCGTCGTCGACGATGACGAGGCAGGAGGTGGGCACGGTCTGGGCGGCGGCCTGGCCGCAGGCCGCGGCGAGCAGGGCGAGCGCGGCGATGCGAAGGGCCGTGGTCGGCGCGGAGGCGTCGGTCATTCCGGTCATTCCGGTCGTCCGGTGGGGCGCGAGGCGCGAGGGGCGAGAAGCAAGGGGCGCGGTGCGACGCGCGAGGTCGCGCCATTCTACGCAGCGCGGTGGCGCATTGACGGGCGTCAATTCGGGCGCGGCGCGGGCGGCGGATACTGGACCGGTCTGCCCCCAACCGCCCCCGACCGCCCCGACCGGAGTCACGATGACCGTGTGCGCCCTGGACGTGATCCGCGACGAGCATCGTGCGCTCGCCGGCATGCTGGTCTCGCTGCGCGCCCTGGTGCGCGACTGGCGCGACCGCGGCGCTGCGCCCGATCTCTCGGTGCTGCGCGCGATGGTCTTCTACATCCACGCGTTTCCCGAGCGGCTGCACCATCCGAAGGAGAGCGGCCTGCTGTTCCCGGCCCTGCGGGCCTGCGGCGACGAAGCCGGCGCGCTGCTCGACCGGCTCGACGCCGAGCACTCGCGCGGCGAGGCGGCGGTGATGCGCCTGGCGATGGACCTGATCGAGGTCGAGCAGCTCGGGACGGTACGGCTCGAGTCCTTCGCCGAGGGCGTGGAGCGATACGTCGACGCCTACCTGCGCCACATGGAGGTGGAGGAGCGCGAGGTGCTGCCCCTGGCCGAGCGCGTGCTCGGGGAGGCCGACTGGCGCCGGATCGACGCCGCGTTCGCGACCAACCGTGACCCGCTCGCCGGCCACGCGCCGCCGGAGGCGTTCCGCCGGCTGTTCAGCCGGATCGTTTCCGCAGCACCCGCGCCGGTGGGCCTCGGCCCGCCGCTTCGCTAGCTAGGCCGCGGCGTCCACGCCGACGATGGCGCCGATGCGCAGCTGCGCGGCGAACTCGGCCTCGGGCACGGCCTTCCCGAACAGCCAGCCCTGGCAGGCACCGCAGCCGACCGAGGCCAGGTAGTCGGCCTGCGCCTGGGTCTCGACGCCCTCGGCGATGACCTCGAAGCCCAGGCTCCCCGACAGGCCGACGATCGCCCGCACGATCGCGGCGTTGTCGCCGTCGTCGGGCAGGCCGTTGACGAACGACCGGTCGATCTTGAGCTCGTCCACCGGCATGCGCTTGAGGTAGGCGAGCGACGAGTAGCCGGTGCCGAAGTCGTCGAGCGAGATCGACACGCCGAGCGCCTTGATCTGGTTCAGCACGCCGACGCTCTCGTCGGCCGCCGACATCAGCATGCTCTCGGTGACCTCGACGGTCAGGTAGCGGGCGGGCAGGCCGGCGCTCGCGAGCGCGCGGTCGACGTCGCGCAGCAGGCGGCCGTCGCGGAAGTGCGAGGCGGCGACGTTGACCGCGACACGCCCCGGATGGCCGGCGTCGAGCCAGCGTCGGGCGGCACGGCAGGCCTCGCCGATCACCCAGGTGCCGAGCTCGACGATCAGCCCCGCCTCCTCGGCGATCGGGATGAACTCGCCCGGGGCGACCAGGCCGCGCTCGGGATGGCGCCAGCGCACCAGCGCCTCGCAGCCGATGATGCGGCCGTTCGACGAGGTGACCTTGGGCTGGTAGTGCAGCTCGAACTCGCCACGCTCGATGGCCCGCCGAAGCTGGGCCTCGAGCGTCAGCCGCGCGAGCGACTGCGCGTTGAGCGAGGCGCTGTAGAAGCCGTAGCCGTTGCCTGGACGGCTGCGCACCGCCGTGGCCGCGGCGCGCGCGCAGCGCAGCAGCGCTTCGGCCTCGCCCGCATCCGCCGGGGACGCGGCGATGCCGATGGACACCTGCGGATACCAGTCGTGCCCCTCGATCTGCATCGGCTGGCCGACGGTGGCGAGCAGGCGGCGCGCGATCCCGGCGGCGTCCTCGATGCGCGCGAGCGACGGCAGGAGCGCCGCGAACTCGTCCGGGCCGGTGCGCGAGACCATCGGGCCGGTGACGTCGTCGCCGACCCGCCCGGCCGTCTCGCCGCTGCGCACGCAGCGCTGGATGCGCTGCGCGATCGTGCGCAGCGCCTCGTCGGCGGCGCGGTGCCCGAGCGTCTCGCTCAGCTGGCGCACGCGGCCGATCTCGACCTGCAGCAGCGCGGACAGCTCGCCGCGGCGCGCCGCGCGGCGCAGCGTGCTGGCGGTGTGGGTCAGCATCAGCTTGCGGTTGGGCAGGCTGGTGGGCAGGTCGAACCAGGTGCTGCGGTCGCGCATCACCTTGAAGGCGAGCGTGTTGCGCAGGCGCAGGATCAGTTCGCTGGGGTCGACCGGCTTCTCCAGGAAGTCGGTGGCGCCGAGCTCGAGCACGCGCAGCTTGGTGCGCGCATCGCTCGCCGAGGTCATCACGATGACCGGCATCATCTTCAGCTCCGGGTCGGCGCGCACCTGGCGCAGCACGTCGAAGCCGGACATCCCGGGCATCATCAGGTCGAGCAGCAGCACGTCGGGATGCTCGGCGCGCAGCCGCTTCATCGCGGCGACCGGGTCGGTCTCGCCGCGGAAGTCGCGGTAGCCGGCGTCCTCGAGGAAGGCGCGCACCAGCTCCACCAGGATCGGCTCGTCGTCGATCATCATGACCGACGCGTTCGAGAGCACCGGATCGTGGCCGACGACCGCGGGCGCGTCCGCAGCGGGTGACGCCGCCGGTGCAGCGGCGGAGGCAGCGGGTGCAGCGGCCGCAGGCGGCGCGACGACTCGGCGCTCCGCCGTCGGGCGCTCGGGCGAGTCGAGATCGAGCGGGCCGCGTGCGCTCATGCGGGCGTCACCCGGGCCGGCGCAGCGGCGATCGCGGGGGCGACCACGCGTGCGCCCAGCGCCTCGATGCGGTCGAGCTGCTCGCCGACGGCCGCGAGCTCGCCGGCGCGGGCGGCCTGCTCGGCCTTGCGCGCGGGCTCGGTGAAGGCGTCGTAGCCGACCGACCCGGCCGAGCCCTTGAGCCAGTGGGCGATGTCGGCGCAGCCCTCGGCGTCGCCGCGCACGTGGGCGGCGCGCAGTGCCGCGAGCCGCTCGGGCAGGCGCTGCGCGAAGCTGGCGACGACCGGCGCGAAGCGCGGGTTGCCGGCCAGCCGCGAGACCACCGGTCCGGCATCGCCGTCCGGGGCCGCGGCGTTCGCGGCCCGCGTCGCGGACGCCGCCGGCCGCGCGGACGCCGGGCCCGCGACGATCAGCGCGCCGGCGTCGGTCGCATCGGCGGCGACACCGTCGGCGCGCACGCCGCCCAGGCGCGCGGCCAGCGTCTCGAGCATCCCGTCGATGTCGATCGGCTTGGTCAGGTAGCCGTCGCAGCCGGCCTGCGCGATCTCCTTCTCGAAGCCGCGCAGCGCGTGCGCGGTGAAGGCGAAGATCGGCATCCGCATCCCCGAGGCACGCAGCTTGCGTGTCGCGGTGAAGCCGTCCATGCCGGGCATCTGCATGTCCATCAGGATCAGGTCCGGCGCGCCTGCGGCGACCGCGGCGAGCGCGGCGAGGCCGGAGTCGGCCTGCTCGACGACGAGCCCGGAATCCTGCAGCGCCAGCGCGACCAGCTCGCGGTTCTCGGCGGAGTCGTCGACCACCAGCAGGCGGCGCGGCGGGAAGCGCCAGACCTGCCCGGCCTCGGGCGCGCTCGTGTGCGCATCGGCCATCGCCTGCGCCGGCTCGATCATCGTGCGGTGCGCGTCCGGGCCCGGGTCGATCGACACGATGAAGGTGCTGCCCTCGCCGAACCGGCTCTCGACCTCGATGTCGCCGCCCATCGCGCGGGCGAACTTGCGGCTGATCGACAGGCCGAGCCCGGTCCCGCCGAAGCGGCGTGCGGTCGAGGTCTCGGCCTGCACGAAGGGCTCGAAGATCGCCCCGAGCTTGTCGGCCGGGATGCCGATGCCGGAGTCGCGCACCGAGATGCGCAGGCGTGCCGGCCGGCCCGCGCCGGGCGCGATCCAGGCTTCGGTGACGACCACCTCACCGGCGCTGGTGAACTTGATCGCGTTGCCCACCAGGTTCGTGACCACCTGGCGCAGGCGCGACGCGTCGCCGAGGATCTCGGCAGGCACCGGCCCCTCGACCGCGCGCCGCAGCCCGACGCCCTTCTCGGCCGCGCGCACCGACATCGCCTCGACCACCTCGGCCAGCACCTGGTGCGGCGCGAAGCCGATCCGCTCGACCTCCATCTGACCGGCCTCGACCTTCGACAGGTCGAGGATGTCGTTGATGAGGGTCAGCAGGTGCGAGCCGTTCGCGTGCACCGTGTCGAGGTGGCGGCGCGCCTGCGCGGCGTCCTTGACGCGGCCGCGGCGCAGCATCTCGGTGAAGCCGAGGATGGCGTTCATCGGCGTGCGGATCTCGTGGCTCATGTTGGCCAGGAAGTCCGACTTCGCGCGGTTCGCCTGCTCGGCGCGCTCGGTGGCCTCGCGCAGCAGCGCTTCCTTGCGCTCGAGCTCGGTGATGTCGTCCAGGCTCACCAGCACGCCGGCGGCGGGCGTGCCGTCGCTCGCGCCGACCGGCGCGCAGTTCGCGAGGAAGCTGCGGCGCTGGCCGGTGGCGTCGACGAGGCCGACCGGCTGCAGCTTGAGCGTGCGGCCTTCGGCGAGCGCGCGCACCCAGGGCAGCGCCGACGGCTCGAACGGCCCGCCGGCCGCGTCGAGCCAGCCGATGTCGGTCGCGGGCCGGCTGGTCACCTGGTCCGCCTCCTTGCCCAGCAGCTCGCACAGCGCGGCGTTGGCGAGCACCACGCCGCCCTGCGCGTCGATCAGCATCAGGCCCTCGGCGAGCGTGTCGAGCGCGTTGCGCACGCGGTCGGGCACGGCGCGCGACGGATCGAGCTGCTTGAGCATCCGACCGAGGTAGACGTAGAAGCCGAGGAAACACGCGATCGCGATCAGCACCAGCGCGCGGCTGCGGCCCTCGAGGAACAGGCCCGCGATGCCGCCGCGCGGCGGCTCGAACGCGGCCTCGAGCCGGCCCCAGCGGTTGCCGGCCGCGTACAGCGGCACCGACAGCTCGGTCGACGTGGACCGTGCGTTCTCGTCCGTCTGCGTCCAGGTCTCGGCATGCGGGCCGACCGAGACGACCAGCGCGCCGTCGGCGCGCCGGATCGCGGCCGAGCGCATCGACGGATTGCGCTCGAGCGTGAACAGCAGCAGGTCGCCCGCGGCGTCGACGTTGTCGGCGGACAGCGCGCTCATGCTGCCGGCGGCGACCGCCTCGACCAGCGAGGCGCGCGATTCGGCCTGCAGCTTGCCGGCATCGGGCACCAGCCCGATCCAGGTCGCGCCCAGGTGTGCGCTGACCACCATCGAGACCAGGCCGGTGGTGACCAGCAGCCGCGCGTTGGCGATCCAGCGCAGGCCGGGCAGACGGGCCAGG
>JAIYAG010000389.1 GCA_027489195.1 Burkholderiales bacterium
CTCGCACGTGAACGCGGCCGCGCGCGCGCTCGGGTGCGCGCCCGGCCAGACGGTGCGCGACTGCGCCGAGCGGATGAAGGCCGGCACGACGGTGGAGGCGACGCTGCCCGCGATCCACGGCGGGCAGCGCCACACGATGCACGACGTGCCCGGCGAGCCGAAGGTGATCTGCCTGGATGCCGCGCCGATGCTGACGCCCGAGGACGCGGGCGCGATCGCGGTCACCGGCTCGCACGCCGCGCTCTTTCGCGGGCGCCCGGACAGCGTGATCGGCCCCGCGCTGCACGCGGTGTTCTTCAACGACGCGGGCGTCGGGCTCGACGGCGCGGGCATCGCCCGGCTCACGGACCTCGATGGCCGTGCGATGCCGGCCGGCGCCGTCGCGGCCGACAGCGCGCCGATCGGCGACGCGCGGCGCATCCTCGCCGAAGGCGTGCTGTCGCACGTCAACGCGTCGGCGACCCGTGCGGGTCTGGCGGCGGGCATGCCGCTGCGTGACGCGGTGGCGCATCTGCTGGCGCGCGCCCGGGCGGCGCGCGGATGAAGCTCGCCGACGCGCTCAACGTCGACGACCTGCGCCGCATGGCGCGCCGCCGGCTGCCGAAGATCCTGTACGACTGCATCGAGTCGGGCACCGAGGGCGAACAGCTGCTGACCCGCAACGAGCGCTCGTTCGACCGCTACCGGCTGATGCCGCGCTACGGGCTCGACGTGAGCGCGCGCGACGCCGGCACCGAACTGTTCGGCCGCCGCTGGGGCCAGCCCTTCGGCCTGGCGCCCACCGGCTTCGCGGGCCTCTTTCGCCGCGGTGCCGACGGCATGCTCGCCCGGGCCGCGGCGCGCGCCGACATTCCGTACGTGCTGTCGGGCGCGAGCGTCGCCGACCTCGAGGACGTGGTCGCGCAGGCACCGGCGCATGTCTGGTACCACCTGTACGCGGCCAAGGACGTGCGCATCTCCGAGGACATCGTGCGGCGCGCCCGCGACGCCGGCGTCCAGCACCTGGTGGTCACCGTCGACAACCCGGTCTTCCCCAAGCGCGAACGCGACATGCGCAACGGCTTCGCGCTGCCCCTGAAGCTCCGGCCCTCGATCCTGGCCGAGATGCTGCTGCATCCGGCGTGGATCCTCGAGTACCTGCGTGCCGGCGGCCTGCCGACGATGGGCGTGTGGCAGCGCTACGCGCCCGCGGGCGCGACGCCGGCCGAGGTCGGCGCGTTCTTCCGCACGCAGAGCCCGGCGATCCAGACCTGGCGCGAGCTCGCGCACCTGCGCAGCCTGTGGCCGGGCAAGTTCCTAATCAAGGGCGTCCAGCATCCCGACGATGCGCTGCGCGCCGTCGAGTGCGGCTTCGACGGCATCATCGTGTCGAACCACGGCGGCAAGGTGTTCGATGCGCTGCCGTCGCCGCTGGAGACGCTGCCCGCGGTCCGCGCCGCGGTGCCGCGCGGGATCCCGGTGATGATGGACAGCGGCGTGCGCCGGGGCACCGACATCCTGGTGGCGCGCGCGCTCGGCGCGGACTTCGTGTTCGTCGGCCGCGCGACGCTGTACGGCGTGGTGGCGGGCGGCGAGGCCGGGGCCGATCGGGCGGTGGCCCTGCTCGCCGACGAGGTGCACCGGGCGCTGGCGATGATCGGCTGTCCGCGGGCCGCGGACCTGGACGGGCGCTTCCTGTTCACCGACAGTCAAGTCGGCTCCAGGCCCGCCACACCCCCGGGGCCGACGCCCGGTTCGTGATCGGCTGTCGCCCGGACCCGGTCAGACAGCGGCGCCGACGGGACGTTTGATCGTCCCAGCCACACCGGCGGGTCCGCGGAATCGAACCCGGGCCGCGCGGACCGCCGCCCGTCCTGCTGGCTGCTCCGGGCATCGGCAGGGCCGGGACCCTAGTGTTTACCGAGGGGTCCGGACGGCGCCGCTGCTGTCACAGTGGGACGCTCCGCCGATGCACATCCGCCCCCGGACCCCCTGCCCGCCGTGTTCGACACCGTCACCCGATGCCTCGGCGCCCTGCTGCTGCGCCTGCCGACCTGGGCGGCCGTCGCCGTCATCTCGGGGACGTCGGTCGGGCTGACGGTGGGCGTGGTGATGGCGGTGCACCTGATCGGCCCGGGCTACGGCGACGGCCTGCGACGCGCGCTGACGATGGGCTCGGTGCTGCCCTTCGTGGTCTCGGCGCCGGTGGGATGGGTCGTGGTGGGCCTGCTCAGGGCGCTCGAGCGCGAGCACGCCCACGCGCTGGCGCTGGCTCGCAGCGACGCGCTGACGGGCCTGGCGAACCGCCGTACCGTGACCGAGTTCGCGCACCGGGACATCGAGATCGCCCGCCGCGGCGGACGGCCGCTCGCCATCGCACTGCTCGACCTCGACGACTTCAAGTCGGCCAACGACCGCCACGGTCACGCGGCCGGCGACGCGCTCCTCTGCGCGACCGCCGCCGCCTGCCTGCGGACGGTACGGGCCGCCGACACGGTTGCGCGGTGGGGCGGCGAGGAGATCGTCATCGTGATGCCCGACACCGGGCCGGACGGCGCGGCGGTGCTGATGGATCGGCTGCGCACCGAGGTCGCCGCCGCCCGGGTGCGGGGCACGGCCGGCGCCTCGGTGGGCTGCACGGCGAGCATCGGCGTGGCCGGCCTGCGCACGGACGACGACGGCGCTCCGGCGCCCAACGTCTTCGAGCGGCTGGTCGCCGAGGCGGACCGGGCGATGTACGACGCCAAGCGCGCGGGCAAGGACCGGGTGCGGGTCGCGGTCGCCTGAGGTCCTGCCGGCGCGCATCGGGCGCGCCTGGCGCGATCGTTCAAGACGGGCGGCGAGCGCGGCCGCGATGATCGGGCCGTCCCCTCGGAGGCCGCGATGCACCTGAACGTCAACGGATCCCGGATCGAGCTCGACGACGCCTGGCGCGACGAGACCCTGCTGGCCGCGCTGCGCGAGGCGCTGGGCCTGGTGGGCGCGAAGTTCGGCTGCGGCGTCGGCCTGTGCGGCGCCTGCACGGTGCTGGTCGACGGCCGCGCGCAGCGCGCCTGCCTGGTGGGCGCGGGCGCCCTCGGCGAGGCGCGCATCGAGACGATCGAGGGCCTGGCGCGCGGCGAGGCCCTGCATCCGGTGCAGCAGGCGTGGCTCGACGCCTCGGTGCCGCAGTGCGGCTACTGCCAGGCCGGCCAGGTCATGGCGACGGTCGCGCTGCTGCGCGAGCGGCCGCGTCCGGCCGACGCCGACATCGATGCGGCCCTCGCCGGCAACCTGTGCCGATGCGGCACGCAGCAGCGCATCCGCGACGCGGTGCACAGGGCGTCGGCCGCGATCGCCGGAGGGCGCTCGTGAGCCCGGTGCGCCCGCGCGTCGGGCGCGTCGGGCGCGTCGCACGCGGTGCGCGGCGGGGCTTCCTCGCCGCGGCCGGCGGGCTGACCGTGACCTTCGCCGCGGGCTGCGCCGGCCTGCCGGTGATCCCGAAGCGGCCGTCGCCGAGCGTCGAGGACGCGGCCTCGTGGATCCGCTTCGCCGGCGGGCACTACACGCTCACTCTGCCGCGGGTGGAGATGGGCCAGAACGTGCTGACCGCGATGAAGCGCATCGCCTGCGACGAGCTCGGCGTGCCCTGGGACCGCGTCGAGGCCCGGCTGCACGGCACGCGCATGCTGCGGCGCGTGAAGGCCAGCGTCGGCAGCGACTCGATCCGCGAGTTCGCGGTGCCGCTCGCGCAGGCCTGCGCGACGCTGCGCGACGCGCTCGCGGCCGGGCATCCCCCGGGCGTGCTGCCGGCGCGGGCCCGGCCCTTCGGCGAGCTGCGCGCGTTCGCACCGGCGGCGGCTCGATCGGCGCGCGCGCAGCCCATCGAACAGGGCGCCGCGATCGTGCGCGGCGAGCCGCTGTACGCGGCCGACATGCGTCGGCCCGGCATGCGCTTCGGCCGGGTCCTGCGGGCGCCGGTCTCGCCGGAGCTGGCCTCGCACCCGGTGTCGCTCGACGAGGCGGCTGCGCGGGCGGTGCCCGGCTTCGTCGCGCTCGTCCAGAGCCCGCTGCTCGTGCAGGGTCGGTCGCAGGGCGTGGGCATCGTGGCCACGACGCCGGGTGCGCTCGAGCGGATCGCCGCCGCGCTCGCGCCGCGCTGGGCCGTGGCGGGCGCCTTCGACGCGGACGACGTGAGCGGCGCGATCGACGTCGACCGCAGGCTCGCCCGGGGCGCGCTGGCGCATCGCCTGCGCGGGGATGCGGCGGACGCGTCGCAGCGCTGGGACGTCGACCTGCGCCTCGACGTGCCGCCGGCCGCGCATGCGCCGATCGAGCCGCGCGCCTGCGTGGCCGAATGGACGACCGACGGCGAGCTCCACGCCTGGGTCGGCAACCAGGACGTGTTCTACGTGCGCGACGTGCTCGCCGCCCGGCTCGGCCTGGACGAGGCGCGTGTGACCGTGCAGGGGATGCGGGTGGGCGGCGCGTTCGGCGGCAAGACGATCGCCACGGTCGAGCTCGAGGCCGCGGTGCTCGCGCGCGCCACCGGCGGCGCGGTGAAGGTGCAGTGGACCCGCGCCCAGGAGTTCGCCCTCGGCTTCCACCGCCCGCCGTCGAGCCACCGGATCCGCGCGCGGCTGAAGGACGGGCGCATCGAGGCCTGGTGGCATGCGTTCGCGTCGGGCCACATCCTCTTCACGAACGCGGTGCTGCCGGCCTGGATGCAGCGGCTGACCGACCTGATCGGCGACGACGGCGTGGCGCGCGGCGCGGTGCCGCCGTACCGGACCGGCACGACGCGCGTCGAGTTCGACCTGGTGCGCCTGCCGATCCTGGGCGGACCGTGGCGCGGGCTCGGGGCCGGACCGAACGCGCTCGCGATCGAGTCGGGGATGGACGCGCTGGCGCGCGCGGCGGGCGCCGATCCGGTGGCGTTCCGCCTCGCGCACATCCAGGAGCCCCGGCTCGCGCGCGTGCTGAGGCGCGCGCTCGAGGCCGCGGGCGAACGGCCCGCGGGCAGCAACGCCGGCCGCCGCACCGGTCGGGGCGTGGCCTGCGGCATCTACAAGGGCGGCAGCTTCGCGGCGGCGATCGCCGATGTCGAGGTCGATCCCGCCGACGGCACGGTCCGCGTGCTGCGGATGTCGTGCGCACACGACTGCGGACACATCGTCGATGCGGACCAGGTGCGCGCGCAGTGCGAAGGCAACCTGGTCTGGGGGCTCGGCATGGTGCTGGTCGAGGCGCTGCCGATCGGCGCGTCCACCGTGGGCGCCGCGACCTTCGCCGACTCGCCGATCCCGCGGATGGGCGAGGTGCCGCCGATGCGCATCGCGCTGGTCGACGACGGCGACCCACCGACCGGCGCCGGCGAGACCGCGATCGTGGCCGCGGCGGGCGCGGTCGCGAACGCGATCTTCGACGCCATCGGCTATCGTGCGCAGCGTGTCCCGGTGCGCCCGGCCGACGTGCTCGCGCACCTGCGGGCGGGCGGGCGCGGCTGACGGACCGCCGGCGCCCCGCCCCGATGGACGACTTCGCCAGTGCCGCGATGGTCCGCGTGCTGATGCACGGCATGAGCGCGCTCGGCCTGCCGCTGCCGGCGACGGCGACGGTGCCCCCCGTCGGCACCGCGCAGGTGGCGCTGGACCTCAAGCGCACGCTCGTCACGGCGGCGGTCGCCCAATGCGGGCTCGCCTGCCTGCCGCGCCTCGGGCGCGGCGTGCTCGCCTTCCCCGACGATCCGACGCACCGGGCGCTGACGGCCGCGCGCGACGGACTCGAGGTGCTGCTGCGATGGCAGCGCCTCGAGCGCTATGTCCATTCGGCCCACCGCACCGAGCTCGAGGTCCTCGGCGACGCTCGGGTGGCCGTGCGGCATGTGTCGGTGCGGCCCGGCGAAGCACCGTCCGCCGCGGAGGACCTGGTGGTGATCGGCGTCCTCGCCGCGCTGCTCGAGGCGATCGGGCTCGACGCGCCGCGCGCCACGATCGACGGGGTCGACGTGCTCGCTGCCGCCGAGGGCGACGAGGCCGCCCACGAGACGACGCTGCGACGGCTGGCGGGGGCCGGACGCACCGGCAGCTGGACCCTGCACTGGAACGCGACCGTGGCCTCGCGCCGGCCGGCGCGGGCCGCGCAGGCTGCCGCGTCGGGCGGGCAGGCCGCCCCGGTCGACCTGTGCGACGCCCTGCCCTGGCCGGAGGCCGCCCGACGCTGCGCACGCGACGCGCTCGCCGACCCGCTGCGACCGCGCACGCTCGGCGAGGCGGCCACGGCGCTCGGGCTGTCGACCCGCGGCCTGCAGCGCCTGCTGGCCGCCGCCGGGCTCACCTGGTCGACAGTGATGGCCGAGGCCCGGGTCCGGTCGGCCTCGTGGTGGCTGCTGGAGACGGCGCGGCCGATCGCGGAGATCGGCTTTCTCGCCGGCTACTCGGACCAGGCCCACTTCACGCGGGACTTCGGTCGGCGGGTCGGGCTGCCGCCGGGACGCTACCGGTCGGACTTCACCCCAGGATCGGTGCCGCCCCGATAGGCGGCGAGGCGCCTCAGCCGCCCGACCAGTTCACCACGCCCGTCCAGGACGTCAGCAGCACCACCAGCCCGAACGCGATCCGGTACCAGGCGAAGGGCACGAAGTCGTGCCGCGACACGTAGCGGATCAGCCA
>JAIYAG010000214.1 GCA_027489195.1 Burkholderiales bacterium
ACCTCGGCCGTCTCCATCTCGACGATCGGCAGCCCGCGCGCCCGCGCCCGGCGGATCAGGTGCAGCTCGACCCCGTCGCGCGGGTCGGCGCCGAAGCGCTCGTCGTCGGGGTCGGGCAGCAGCAGCGCCAGCGCCCAGGGCTGCAGCCGCCTCAGCGCACGCAGCGTCCAGGGCTGCTGGTGGAGCGTGCGGCGCAGCGCCCGCAGCGTGTCGGGCCGCAGCACGGTGTCCAGGGTCGCGCCGTCGGGCAGCAGCGCGCGCGCGGTGGCGGCCGCCCGGATCTCGGCCGAACGGCCTTCGGTGTCGATCTCGACGATCAGGCGGGTCGCCTCGTCGAAGGCCCGCTCGATCGGCTCGGGCAGCGGATAGAAGCGGGCGAGGCCTGCGTGCACCGTCGCCAGCAGCACGATGCGCCCGGGCCGGCCGGGCCGCGCGAGCACGAAGGCGGGCGGTGCGTAGTCGAAGCCGGGGAGGCTCCGGTACGCGCAGCCGGCCGTGGCCGCGGCGGCCGCGAGCAGGCCGGCGCGCAGCACGGCCCGCCGCGCCCATACGGGGCGCGGCTCCGCCTGAGGCGTCCCGAGGGGGCGCGGCTCCGCCTGAGGCGTCCCGAGGGGGCGCGGCGGGGGGCCGCCGGGATCAGAACGCGGCGGCGTGACCGTCGCGGCGGCTGTCGCTGGCGGCGACGTAGCCGTCCTCGATCGCGTCCGTCATCCGCCAGATGAACTGGCCGGAGCCGAAGTCCATGTACGGGTCGGCGACCGGCGCGAGGTTGTGGCCCATCGCGCGCAGCGCCTCGACCACCTGCGGCTCCATCGTCGACTCGACGTCGAGGTCCAGCCCGCGGTTGACCTTCCAGCGCGGCGCGTCGCAGGCGGCCTGCGGGTTCTGGCCGGCGTCGAGCATGCGGGACAGCGTCTGCATATGGCCTTGGGGCTGCATGTTGCCGCCCATCACGCCGAAGCTCATCTGCGGCTTGCCGTCCTTCGTGAGGAAGGCCGGGATGATCGTCTGGAACGGACGCTTGCCGGGCGCGACGACGTTCGGGTGGGACGGGTCGAGCGAGAAGCAGTGGCCGCGGTTCTGCAGCGACACGCCGGTGCCCGGCACCACGACGCCCGAGCCGAAGCCCATGTAGTTCGACTGGATGAAGCTGACCATCCGGCCTTCCGAGTCGGCCGCCGTCAGGTAGATCGTGCCGCCGGGGGGCGGCATGCCGTGCGAGAAGCTGGTCGCGCGGTCGCGGCGGATCAGCTTGGCGCGCTCGGCCAGGTAGGCCGGGTCGAGCAGCTGCGCGGGTGTGACCTTCATGTGGCGGATGTCGGCGACATGCGCGTAGACGTCGGCGAACGCGACCTTCATCGCCTCGATCTGCAGGTGCCGGCACTCGGCGGAGTCCGGATCGAGCGAGGCGATGTCGAAGTGCTTGAGGATGCCGAGCGCGATCAGCGCGGCGATGCCCTGGCCGTTCGGCGGGATCTCGTGCAGGCGGTGGCCGCCGTAGTCCATGCCGATGGTGTCGACCCAGTCGATCTTGTAGCCGGCGAGGTCGGCCGCGCTCATCGAGCCGCCGTTCGCCGCGGCATGCGCGACGAGCTTGGCGGCGGTCTCGCCTTCGTAGAAGTCGCGGCCCTTCGTCGCGGCGATGCGGCGCAGCGTGTCGGCCGCGCCCTTCAGCACGAAGCGCTCGCCGTACTCCGGCGCGCGGCCGCGCGGCAGGAAGTGCTCGGCGAAGCCCGGCTGGTCCTTGAGGATCTCGACGTGCGCGTCCCACTTGCGCTTGACGATCGTCGACACGGCGTAGCCGTGCTCGGCGTATTCGATCGCCGGCTGCAGGCACTGCTCGAAGGGCATGCGGCCGAACTTCTCGTGCAGCGCGGCCCAGCCGGCGACGCAGCCGGGCACCGTCACCGTGTCCCACCCGCGCAGCGGGTAGACGCCGCCGTGCCTGCGCTTGAAGTACTCGACGTCCCAGGCCGCGGGCGCCGTACCCGAGGCGTTCAGGCCGTGCAGCTTCTGGCCGTCCCAGACGATCGCGAACGCGTCCGAGCCCAGGCCGTTCGAGCAGGGCTCGGTCAGCGTGATGGTCGAGGCCGCGGCGATGATCGCGTCGATCGCGTTGCCGCCGGCGGCCAGCATCCGCAGCCCGGCCTGCGCGGCGAGGGGCTGCGAGGTGGCGACCACGTTGCGGGCGAAGACCGGCGTGCGGACCGTCGGGTAGGGGTTGTTCCAGTCGAAGTTCGTCGTCATCGGGGAGATTCCGGAAAGGGAGGCGGTCAGCAGCCGAGGCGATCGGCGAGATCGTCGAAGCCGGTGCAGTTGAAGTCGAAGCGGTCGCCTTCGCGCGGCACGTCGCCGCGCCGGTTCGGGCCGAACTCCAGCGGACGGTCGACGTAGGCGGTGCGCAGCCCGCAGGCCGCAGCCGCGCGCAGGTCCGCCGCATGCGCGGCGACCATCATGACCTGCGCCGGGGCGATGTCGAAGGTGTCGGCCACCCCGAGGTAGGCGCCCGGCTCGGGCTTGTACGCACGGTACACCTCCGCCGACAGCACGCAGTCCCAAGGCAGAGCGGCGCGCTTGGCCATCCGCGTGAGCAGGCCGACGTTGCCGTTCGACAGCGGGGTGATCACGAACCGGGACTTGAGCCGGGCCAGGCCGGCACGGGCCTCGGGCCAGGGGTCGAGCCGGTGCCAGGCGAGGTTCAGCGCGACGCGGGCCGCCTCGTCGAGGCGCTCGGCGACACCGAATGCGGCGAGCGTCGCATCGAGGTTCTCGCGGTGCAGCACGTCGAGCCTGACCCACGGGCGGGTGCCGCTGCGCACGGCCTGCATCGCGGGCTGGTAGCGGGCACGCCAGGCGTCGGCGAACGCGCCCGCGTCCACGCCCAGGCCGAGCGCGTCGAGCTCGCGGGCGATGCTGCCGCGCCAGTCGACGACGGTGCCGAACACGTCGAACGCGAGAACCTGGACGTCGTCGAAAGCGGGCATGGCGGGGGTGTCCGGGAGGAGGGGCGGTGGGTCAGCGCTCGGCCAGCGCCAGGCGCAGGCCGAGTCCGACGAAGGCTGCGCCGATCGCGCGGGGCAGCCAGCGCGACACGCGCGCCGCGGCGCGGCGCCAGCCGCGATCGGCCGCATGCGACCGCAACGAGGCGGCCGCCGTGGCCGCGAGCGTGCCGACGGTGCCGGTGACCAGCGTGCCGTTGGCGACGAAGAGCGCGCCCAGCGTGATGAAGGCGAGGGCGGGGTGCGGCGACGAGGGGTCGATGAACTGCGGCACGAAGGCCAGGAAGAACAGCGCGACCTTGGGGTTGAGCACCGACACCAGCACCGCATCGCGAAAGATCGCCGCGGACGGGCGCGGGGCCGCCGCGTGCCCCACGGCGGCGGCGTCGCCGGCCGGCGCGTGCGCCGACCGCGCATCGCGCGCGACGAGCATCCGGATCCCCAGCCACACCAGCCAGGCCGCGCCGACGAGCTTGAGCGCGGTGAACGCGGCCGCGGAGGTGGCCAGCAGTGCGGACACGCCGAGCGCGCCGAGCGTCACGTGGACGAGTCCGCCCGCGCCGATCCCGAGCGCGGCGACCCAGCCGGCCCTCGTGCCCTGCAGCCCGGCCTGTGTCGACGTGTAGACGAGGTCCGGCCCGGGGGTGAGGTTCAGCAGCAGGCCGGCGAGCACGAACGCGCCGAGGTGCAGGATGCCGAGCGATTCCATGGCGCGGCGAGTCTAGCAGAGGGCCGGATCCGGTCCCGGGCGCCGATGCTATGCTGGAACGATGACCGAGGATGCTCTGCGCGATCGCATCGCGAAGGTGGCCCGCTCGCTGTACGACCGCGGCCTGACCCATGGCAGCACCGGCAACATCAGCGCGTGTCTGCCCGACGGCCGCTGGCTGGTGACGCCCACCGGATCGAGCTTCGGCTCGCTCGACCCGGCGCGCATCAGCCTGCTCGACGAGGCCGGCACGCTGCTGGCCGGCGACAAGCCGTCCAAGGAGACCTTCCTCCACAGGGCGATGTACCGGGAGCGTCCGCGCGCCGCCGCGGTCGTGCATCTGCATGCCACGCATTCGGTCGCGGTGTCGGTGCTCGCGGACGTCGACCCGGCCGACGTGCTGCCCCCGCTGACGGCGTACTACGTGATGCGCATCGGCACGCTGCCGCTGGTGCCCTACCACCCGCCCGGCGACCCGGCGCTCGCCGACGCGGTGGCGGGCTTCGCGACCCGGCACCATGCGGTGCTCCTTGCCAACCACGGCCCGGTGGTCGCCGGCAGCAGTCTCGAGGCCGCGACCGATGCGGTCGAGGAACTCGAGGCCACCGCCCGCCTGTTCCTGACCCTGAACGGACGCGCCTGCCGCTGCCTCGGCTGTGACGAGGTCGAGGTGCTTCGCCGCC
>JAIYAG010000311.1 GCA_027489195.1 Burkholderiales bacterium
TCACCGCCGCGTCGCGCCGCGGGCTGGTGATCCGGCCGCTGCGCCCGGGGCTGCGGCGCGAGCTCCTGCGCGTGCGACGCCGCGACAAGCCCGAGGACCCGGCGCTCGAGGCCGTGAGTCGCGCGATCGACACGGCGCTGCGGACCGCCTGAGCCGGGCGGGCCCTGCCTGGCCGACCGCCGCCACCGGGCGGGCCCTGCCTGGCCGACCGCCTCCACCGGGCGGGCCCCGCCCGTCCGACCGCCTCTATACTCCCGCGCACCCGAACCGACCGACTCCCGCCGACGTGACTGCGCTGACGATTCCGAGCCGCTTCAACGGCCCTCCCGCTTCCGGCAACGGCGGCTATGTCGGCGGCCTGCTCGCCGAGCGGCTCGGCGAGCGCTCGGTCGAGGTCACGCTGCGCGCGCCCCCTCCGCTCGACGCCATGCTCTCGCTGCGGCCCCGCGAGGGCGGGGGCCTCGCCCTCGTCGACGGCGACACGCTGCTCGCCGAGGCCCGCGCGGCCGAGTTCGCCCTCGAGGTCCCGCCCGCGCCGTCGCTCGAGTACGCGGCCGCGGCCGGCGCGATCGGCCGGATGCTCGCGCACCGCCGCACCGGCGATCCGTACCGTCGCTGCTTCGGCTGCGGCATCGACCGCGACGACGGCCTGCTGATCGTTCCATCGCCGGTGGGCGACACGGGCGTGGTGGCCACCGACTGGTCGCCGCCCGCCGCGCTCGCCGAGCCGGACGGCACCGTCGGCGCCCCGCTCGCCTGGGCCGCGCTCGACTGCCCCGCCGGCTTCGCCTGGACCCATCGGCTGCCGGACGATGCGCAGATGATCACCGGCCGCATCACCGCGCGCATCGACACCCCGCTGCGCGCGGGCGAGCGCTACGTGGTGATCGGCTGGCCGATCATGCAGGACGGCCGCAAGCTGCTCGCGGGGACGGCGATCATCGACGCCGAGGGCGTCGTGCGCGCGCGCTCGCTGCAGCTGTGGCTGCTGATGCGGCAGTGAACGGACCCTGCTGCAGCCGCCCGTAGGACGCCGCCGCACCGCCCGATCCGCCTGCATCGACGGGCCGGGACGACGCCCCGGCTCGCCCGACCCGCATGGCAGACTGGCCGCATGCACACCTCGTCCGATCCCGCTTCCCTGCCCGCGCGTCCGCGCGTCCCGCTCGCCCCTGCGACAGCGCCGGCCCCGACCCGACGAGTCGTCGCGGCCGCCGCCCTCGCGCTGGCGCTCGCCGCCACCGCAGCGCACGCCGCCGAGCTCGACCGCCTGCTCACCGTGCCGAGCGTCGACCTGCAGCGCTACGCCGGCACCTGGCACGAGATCGCCCGCCTGCCGAACCGATTCCAGGCGCAGTGCGTGTCCGAGGTCACCGCCACCTACACGCCGCGCGACGACGGCACGGTGGCCGTGGTGAACCGCTGCCGCACGCCGGCCGGCACCCTCGACTCGGCCGATGGCCTGGCCCGCGCGCAGGACGACACGAACGCGAAGCTCACCGTCAGCTTCCTGCCGCCGGCGCTGCGCTGGCTGCCCATCGGGCGCGGCGACTACTGGGTGATCGAGCTCGACCCGGACTACCGCTGGCTCATGGTCGGCGAGCCGCGCCGCGAATTCCTCTGGGTGCTCTCGCGCGAGCCGGTGATGCCGAAGGACACGCTCGAGTCGCTGCTCGGGCGCGCCCGCGAGGCCGGCTTCCCGGTCGACCGCGTGATGCTCAGCGCGCAGCGCCCGCCGTCGCCGACCCCGGAGAAGTGAGCCCGTCGCCGACCACGGCCGCGGTGTGCTCGCCGAGCCGCGGCGCGCGGCCCGGCGGCTGCGGCGCCCGGCGGTCCCACTTGGCCCCCGTGCCGATGTCGAGCACCGCGCCCCCGGGGTAGACCACCTCGGTGACCGGCGCGCTCGCGAGCCCGCCGGCGGCCCACTCGCCCATGAACTCGGCCAGCGAGCGCACGCGCGCGGCGGGCACGCCGAGCGCGGCGAGCGAGGCCTCGAGCGCCACCGCCTGCTGCCGCTCGAAGGCCGCGGCGACCCGCGCATGCAGCGCCGCAGCGTCGCGCGCCACCACGAAGCCCGCACCGCCGGCGAGCGCCGCGACGTCGACGAGCGCGGCATCGTGCAGCACGTCCTCGATACCCAGCGCCCGGCACAGCATCGCGAACTGCGCGGGCGTGTTCGCCGCGGTCGCGATCCAGCCGTCGGCGCAGCGGAACGTCGCCGCACCCGGGCTGCCCGAGAAGCCGCGGTTGCCCGGCCGCGGCCGGTCGCGCTGCTCGAACGCGGCCTGCACCGCGGGCGAGAGCATCAGGTGCACGGCGGCCTGCACCATCGACACGTCGAGGTACGCGCCTTCGCCCGAGCGCGCGCGCCGCAGCAGTGCGGCGAGCACCGCCTGCGCCGCCGCCATCCCGGCCGCGGCGTCGATCACCGGAAAGCCCACCTTGATCGGCGGATCGCCCTCCTCGCCCTGCAGCGACATCATCCCGGTGAACGCCTGCACCACGTGGTCGTACGCACCGCGCGGCCCCCATTCGCCTTCCTGCCCGTACCCCGAGATCGACGCGTACACCACGCCCGGGTTCAGCGCGCGTACCGCGTCGTAGCCGAGACCGAGCCGCTCGATCACGCCCGGGCGGAAGTTCTCGATGAACACGTCGGCCTCGCGCGCCAGCGCGAGCAGCGCGGCCACGCCCGCGGGCGTCTTCAGGTCGAGCACGATCGACCGCTTGCCCGCGTTGATCGCGGCGAACCCCACTGTCACGCCCTCGTCGACCTGCGCGCGCCCGTGACCGGTCCGCAGCACGTCGCCGGCCCCCGGTGGCTCGACCTTGATCACGTCGGCACCGTAGTGCGCGAGGTAGTGGCCGCAGGTCGGCCCCGCGATCACGTGCGACAGGTCGACGACCCGCATCCCTTCCATCGGCTTCATGACGGCGTGGCTCCCAACCGCTCGACGACCCGGCCCAGGCGCCGCCCCCTCCGACTGCGGTTCGCGGCGATTGACCTGTCATAACAGGTCGACATAGGATACGGCCAGACGAGGAGCAGTGGCGAGCCGACGCGCAGTGCGCGCGAGCCCGCCCGGAGGAGACCCCCCTTATGACCGACGACACGCTGCGCCCGCCGGGCTCCGGCGGCCGCAGCGGCCGCGCGCGCGAGCCTTCGTCGGGCGTCGGCGACGCGGCCCGCGGCAGGCGCCATGCACTGCGCGGACTGTCCGCCGCGACGATTGCGGCCCTCGCGCCTGGGGTCGCCCGCGCGCAGGACGCCTGGCCGTCGCGGCCGCTGCGCCTCGTGGTGCCGTTCGCCCCGGGCGGCATCAGCGACATCATGGCGCGCACGGTGGGCAAGGCGCTGGGCGAGGCGCTCGGCCAGTCGGTGATCGTCGAGAACCGCCCCGGCGGCGGCACCGTCACCGGCACCGAGGCGGTGGTGCGGGCCAAGCCCGACGGCTACACGCTGCTGCTGGTGTCGGCGCCGATCGCCACCAACCCCGGCCTCTATCCGAAGCTGCCCTACGACGCGCTGCGCGACCTCGCGCCGCTGATCGCGCTGTCGGCACAGGGCTTCGTGGTGTCGGTGCATCCGAAGCAGCCCTGGCGCGGCTTCGCCGAGCTGATGGACGCCGCGCGTCGCAGCGAGATCCCGTACGCGTCGCCGGGCATCGGCACGCTGATGCACCTGACCGGCCAGCTCGCCAACGCCGAGTACGGCACCCGCTTCGTCCACGTGCCGTACAAGGGCAGCGGCCCGGCCCTGCAGGACGCGATCGGCGGCCAGGTGCCGGTGATCGTCGACCCGGCCTCGACCTCGCTGCAGCCGCTGCGCGCCGGCCAGCTGCGCGCACTGGCGGTCACGCATCCGACGCGCCTGTCGACGCTGCCCGACGTGCCCACGGTGCGCGAGCTCGGCTTCCCGAAGCTCGAGGCCGCGGCCTTCTCGGGCCTGATGCTGCCGGCGGGCACGCCCGCGCCGATCGTCGCGCGGCTGCACGCGGAGCTGTCCCGCGCGCTGGAGAGCGCCGAGGTCCGCGAGCGGCTGGTCGTGCAGCTCGGCCAGACCCTGCCCGGCGGCACGGCCGAGGACTTCGGCCGTACGATCCGCACGGAGACCGAACGCTGGGCGCCGCTGGTGCGGCGCCTGGGCATCACCCCCGAATGAACCGGCACGAGCCGCACGTCCACGACAAGAGGAGCCCTGTCCGATGACCTCGCCCCTTTCCTACCGTCCCGACCTTCCCGCCACCCGCCGCACGCTGCTCAAGGCCGCCGGCGCCATGGCCGCCCTCGCCGCCGCGGGCCCCGCGCGCGCGCAGGCCTGGCCCGCCGGCAAGCCCATCCGCCTCGTGCTGCCCAGCGGCGCCGGCGGCGGCGCCGACATCTTCGGCCGCTTCATGGCCGAGTGGCTGTCGAAGGACCTCGGCACCAACGTCATCGTCGACAACAAGCCCGGCGCCAACGGCCTGCTGGCCACGCAGGAA
>JAIYAG010000146.1 GCA_027489195.1 Burkholderiales bacterium
CGCCGCGCCCGCTCGATGTAGGCGACCAGCTCGGCCTCGGGCAGCTCCCGGCGCAGCATCACCTCGTTGCCGACCACCAGCGCGCGCACCGTCGCCGCATGCTCGCGCGCCACGCCGATCGCGGCGGCGAGCTCGGCCTCGTTCTCCCGGCGGTCCCGGCCGATCCAGGCGCCGAGCAGCACCGTCATGCCCAGGCGCTGCGCGACGCGGGGCACCGCGTCCAGGCCCTGCGACACCGAGTAGGTCCGCACGCAGCCGCTGCGCGCGGCGATCAGGCGCAGGTCGGTCTCGATGCGCGCCTCGTCGACGAAGGCCGCCGCATCGAACGGCGTCTCGCCGGGCCGTCGGAAGGGCGCGTAGGACACGCACTCGAGGCGCTCGGCGCCGGGCTCGGCGACCGGCTGCGGCACGCCCATCCGCCAGCCGTGCCAGAGCGCCGCGAGCGTGGCCGCGAGCAGGGCCGTGAGCAGGGCCGCCCGCAGCAGGCCGCGGCGTGCGGCATCCCGCCGCGGCCTAGTCGCGTCGATCATCCGACGCCTTCGACGTGGGTCGGAGTCCTACGCAGTTTCCGCTGGTGATCACGTTATCCTCGCGTCCGCTCGATGCGATCGCAGGTGCACGACTTGCTGGCGTCGGGCGTTCATACGGTACGGCCCGGTTCGCGACGCGACGATCGTAGCGCGCACACACCGGGGCCCGCCCCCGACCCGTCCACCGGTCACGCCCGATCCTCCCTCGGAGGGCATCGCGTGAAGGTCCCCAAGACGGGCTTCCGACACTCAGAGAGACCCGTTGCGGCCACGGTCCGGCCGCAAGACCTCCCGGGGTCGTGCGCGCTCGCGCGCGGCGCCCGCCCGCACGGACTCCCATGGAACGACAGACACCGATCGGCCGCATCGTCGGCCTGCTGCTCGCCGCGACGCTCGCTGTCGGGAATCTCGTCGCCTGGCACGGCTGGCATCGGCCCGAGGCCGCGCCGGACGCACCGGGTCCTGTCTCGGGCTTTGCCTACAACGCCTTCCAGCGCTGGGACAGCCCCATCGAGCGCAAGTACCCGGCCAACGATTCGATCTCGTCCGACCTCGGCATGCTGTCGGGGTTGACGCGCCGCATCCGCACCTACAGCTCGAGCGAGTTCCCCGACCTGCCGTCGATCGCCGCGCAGCACGGCATCAAGGTCACCGCCGGGGTCTGGCTCGACGGCCGCGAGCTCGAGGACCGCAAGGAGATCGAGGCGGTCAAGGAGGCGGTGCGGCTCAACCGGAACATCGAGCGGGTGATCGTCGGCAACGAGACGCTGCTGCACGGCGCGCTCGGCGTCGACCAGCTGGTCGCCCACCTCAAGGCGCTGCGCCGCACGCTGCGCGTGCCGGTGTCCACCGCCGAGCCCTGGCACATCTGGATGCGCTATCCCGAACTCGCCAAGCACGTCGACTACATCGCGGTCCACCTGCTGCCCTACTGGGAGGGCGTGCCGTCCGACGTCGCCGTCGAGTATGCGATGGACCGCTACGAGCAGATCAAGGCGCGCTTCCCGAACAAGCACGTGGTGATCGGAGAGATCGGCTGGCCGAGCCGCGGCGACCGGCTGACCCGCAACGGCAGCACCGCGACCGCCTCGCCCCTCGAGCAGGCGCGCTTCACCCGCGAGTTCCTCGCACGGGTCAAGGGCAAGCCGGTCGACTACTTCGTGATGGAGGCGATCGACCAGCCCTGGAAGGCGAACAACGAGGGTCGGGTCGGTGCGTACTGGGGGCTCTTCAACGCCGACCGCAGCCCCAAGTTCGAGCTCGAGGGGCCGGTCGAGCCCGATCGGTACTGGGAGATCAAGGCGGCCTGCGCGTCGCTGCTCGGCTTCGTCGCGATGGCGTGGTTCGCGACCCGCTTCGCGCGGCTGCGGCTCGCGAGCCGCGCGGTCTACTGCGTCGCGCTGCAGGGCGTCGCCTCGTTCGCGGTCTGGCTGCTGGCGGTGCCGTTCGACCATTACCTGCGGCCCGCCGACTGGATGGCGCTGGCGGTGCTGGTGCCCACGCTCGGCCTGATGGTGTCGATCGTGCTGGCCAACGGCTTCGAGTTCGTCGAGATGTTCTGGCGCGGCAACCTGCGCCGCCAGTTCCAGCCGAGGCTGCTGCGCGGCGACGCGCCCGAGCCCAAGGTCTCGCTGCACCTGGCCTGCTGCAACGAGCCGCCGGAGATGGTGATCGCGACGCTGCAGAGCCTCGCGCGCCTGGACTGGACGAACTACGAGGTGCTGGTCGTCGACAACAACACGAAGGACGCGGCGCTGTGGGAGCCGGTGCGCGACTGGGTCGAGCGGCTGGGCGACGCGCGCTTCCGCTTCTTCCACCTGCCGACGTGGCCGGGCTACAAGGCCGGCGCGCTGAACTTCGCGCTCGAGCAGACGGCGGCGGACGCGGACGTGGTCGGTGTGGTCGACGCCGACTACATCGTGCGCCCGGAGTGGCTGCGCTCGAACGTCGCGCACTTCGAGGACGCGCAGGTCGCGGTCGTGCAGTCGCCGCAGGCGCACCGCGCCTGGCAGCGGCATCCGTTCCGCCGGATGATGAACTTCGAGTACGACGGGTTCTTCCGCATCGGCATGCACCATCGCAACGAGCGTGACGCGATCATCCAGCACGGCACGATGACGCTGATCCGCGCGCATGCGCTTCGCAGCCTCGGGCGCTGGTCGGAGTGGACGATCTGCGAGGATGCCGAGCTCGGCCTGCGGCTGATGGAGGCCGGACTGCGCACGGTCTATGTCGATCGCGTGATGGGCGAGGGCCTGACGCCCGACGACTTCGCGCAGTTCCGCAAGCAGCGTCGCCGCTGGGCGCAGGGCGCGATGCAGATCATGAAGGCGCACGCGGGCGCGCTGCTCGGCCGCGGCCGCCTCACGCCCGCGCAGCGCTACCACTTCGTGTCGGGCTGGCTGCCCTGGATCGGCGACGCGCTGCACCTGGTGTTCACCTTCGGCGCGATGGCCTGGACGATCGCGCTGCTCGCGGCGCCGATCCAGTTCACCTATCCGATCACGCTGTACATGGTCCCGCTGGTGGCGTTCTTCGGCGTGCGCGCGCTGCTCGGTCCGCTGCTCTACGCACGGCGCGTACGCTGCTCGCCGCTGGAGACGCTGGGCGCGGCGCTGGCCGGCATGGGGCTGTCGCACGCGATCGGGCTGGGCGTGTTCGCCGGACTCGCGCATCGCGAGGGCGTCTTCGAGATCACGGCCAAGGGCGCGAAGGCCGGCGCCGCGCGCGTGTCGTCGGCCGCGTTCGGTGGCGTGCGCGAGGAGGCGCTGCTGTTCGCGGGGCTGGCCGCGTGCGCGGTGGGCGTCGTGCTGACGCGCCAGCCCGGACACCTGGAGTCGGCGCTGTGGCTGGTGGTGCTGGGGCTGCAGGCCTTCCCGTACGCGGCGGCACTCGCGTGCGCGGCACTGGCCCGCCTGCCCGAGGCGCCGCTGGGTGCGGGCGAGCCGGTGCGCCACGCCCCGGCCGGTCTCGAGGTCACCCTCGGCGGGTACGGCGAGGCTCGGCCATAATCCGCCGATGCTCTCCGAACGCCATTACACGCTGACCATCGACTGCCCCGACCGCGTGGGCATCGTCGCCGAGGTGTCCCGCTTCATCGCCGAGCGCGGCGGCTGGATCCTCGAGGCCAACCACCACGCCGACCGCGAGCGCGATCGGTTCTTCATGCGCAACGCGATCCTCGCGTCCTCGCTGCCCGAGGGTCGCGACCGCTTCGCCGAGGCGTTCGCCCCGATCGCCGACCGCTTCGAGATGACCTGGCGGCTGTCGGACTCCGCGGTGCCGCGCCGCGTGGCGCTGCTGGTGAGCAAGCTCGACCACTGCCTGATCGACCTCCTGTACCGCTGGCGCGCCGGCGAGCTGCGCTGCGAGATCCCCTGCGTGATCGCCAACCACGACGACCTGCGGCGCGACGTCGAGGTCCACGGCATCCCGTTCCACCACGTTCCGGTCACGCCCGAGACCAAGCCGGCGGCCTTCGCCGAGATCGAGCGGCTGCTGCAGCAGCACGAGGTCGACACGCTCGTGCTCGCCCGCTACATGCAGATCCTGCCGCCCGACACCTGTGCCCGCTACCCGGGCCGCGTGATCAACATCCACCACAGCTTCCTGCCCTCGTTCGTCGGTGCCAAGCCGTATCACCGGGCGTTCGAGCGGGGCGTGAAGCTGATCGGCGCGACCAGCCACTACGTGACGGCGGACCTCGACGAGGGCCCGATCATCGAGCAGGACGTGGTCCGCGTGGAGCATGGCGACACCGTCGACGACCTGATCCGCTACGGCCGCGACGTCGAGCGGGCGGTGCTGGCCCGTGCGCTGCGCTATCACCTGGAGGATCGGGTGATGCTGAACGGGCACCGGACGGTGGTGTTTCGGTGAGACCGGGGCCCCGAGCGGGCCCCGGCACTCCGAGGCTACAATGGCCGCCCGAGGACGCCCCGACGCTCATGGTCCCCAATTTCGTCACATCGCTGACCGGCCCGCTGCTTGAGCTCGAGCGCAAGTTCCTCGACGCCACGCCGCGCATCGAACGCTGGTTCCGCATGGAATGGCAGGAGCACACGCCGCCGTTCTACTGCTCGGTGGACCTGCGCAACGCGGCCTTCAAGGTCGCGCCGGTGGACACCAACCTCTATCCGGGCGGCTTCAACAACCTCTCGGCCGAGGCCCTGCCGCTGGCCGTGCAGGCGGCGACCGTCGCGATCGAGAAATACTGTCCCGACGCGAAGAACCTGCTGCTGATCCCCGAGAACCACACCCGCAACACCTACTACCTGACGAACGTGGTGCGGATCGCCGCGCTGCTGCGTCAGACGGGGCTGGCGGTGCGGCTGGGCACGCTGAATCCCGAGATCACCGCGCCGACCCGGGTCGAGCTGCCCGACGGTCAGGCGCTCACGATCGAGCCGCTGGTGCGCGCCAACGGGCGCGTCGGCCTCGATGGCTTCGACCCCTGCGCGATCCTGCTGAACAACGACCTGTCGGCCGGCATCCCGGACATCCTGCGCGACCTGCAGGGCCAGATCCTGCTGCCGCCGCTGCACGCGGGCTGGGCGGTGCGCCGCAAGTCGCATCACTTCTCCGCGTACAACGACGTCGCCCGCCAGTTCGGCAAGCTGCTCGACGTCGATCCGTGGCTGGTCAACCCGTACTTCTCCACCTGCGGCAAGGTCGACTTCCAGGCGCGCGAGGGCGAGGAATGCCTCGCGCACAACGTCGACGCCACGCTCAAGCTGATCCGCGCGAAGTACAAGGAATACGGGATCGACCAGACGCCCTTCGTGATCGTGAAGGCCGATGCCGGCACCTACGGCATGGGCATCATGTCGGTGAA
>JAIYAG010000523.1 GCA_027489195.1 Burkholderiales bacterium
CGGGCTCGAGCGCATCGTCCGCGACACGGCGCTCGCGGCGCGCCTGCGAGCGGCCGGGCCGGCGCGCGCGCGCCGATACGACTGGGCGTCGGGCGTGCACGCCCTCGAGCGAACCCTGCGGGCCGCGCTGCCGCGGGCGGTGCCGGCATGACGGAATCACCGATCCTCTCGATCGTGACGGTCTGCTTCAACGCTGCGGCGACCATCGGCCAGACCCTGGAGAGCGTGCGCGAACAGAAGCGCGAGGGCGTCGAGTACGTCGTGATCGACGGCGCGTCGTCCGACGACACCGGTGCGATCGTGCGGCGCAGCGGCGATGTGGTCGACTGTTTCGTGAGCGAGCCCGACGCAGGCATCTTCGATGCGATGAACAAGGGCGCGCGGCGCTCGACCGGTCGCATGCTGTGGTTCCTCAATGCCGACGACCGGCTCGAGCCCGGCGCGCTGGCGGCGGTGCTCGAGCGGCTGCACGAAGCCGGCCCGGGGTCCGACGCCCTCGTGGCCGGCCACACCCGGCGCGTCGATCGAGCGGGATCGACGCTGGCGATCGACCGGTACGTCGGACCGGGCGTGCGGGCGGGCGAGCCGTCCCACACGTTCGCCCATCCGTCGACGATCATGCCGCGCGCACTGTTCGAGCGGCTCGCGGGCTTCGACGCCTCGCTGCGGATCGCCGGCGACTACGACCTGTTCTGGCGGGCGATGGCCCTCGGCGCGTCGGTGAGCGTCCTCGACCGGGTGCTGGTGGCGATGCGGGTCGGTGGCGTGTCCTCGGACACCGCACCGCTGGCGACGCGCATCCGCCACGAGTTCGAGGTGATCTCGATCCAGCACCGGCACGCCGGTGCGCTGGTGGCCGCGCGCTGCCATCTGACCCGCGTCGGCCGGTTCGCCCGGGCGCGACTCGGCGGGGCCGCCCGATGAAGCGGGTCGATCCGTCCCCGACGTCCTCACCGCCCCCGGCGTCCCTGCCGAGGGCGGCCTTCGATCCGCTGCGCCGGCTCTGGGCCCACCTCGGTCGCGTGCGCCGCGTGCAAGCGCTGCTGGTGCTCGCGCTGACGGTGGTGTCCTCGATGCTCGAGATCGCCGCGATCGGTGCGACGCTGCCGTTCCTGACCGCACTCGTCTCGCCCGAATCGCTGGGTCGTCACGCGCTGGTCGCGCCGCTGCTGCATCGCATCGGGATCGACACGCCGGCGGGGATCCAGGCGCTGTTCAGCGCGACCTTCGCCGCCGCGGCGCTGTCCGCCGGACTGTCCCGGATCGTGCTCATCTATGCGGCGACACGCTTCACCTTCGCCTGCGGCGCCGATCTCGGCGACCAGATCTTCCGGCGCACGCTCCACCAGCCCTACGCGGTCCACGTGGCGCGCAACAGCAGCGACGTGATCGCGGGCATCTCGACGAAGTCGCAGGCGCTGGTCGATCGGGTCGTCGGCCCGTGCATCGGCGTGGCCAGCACGGCGATCCTGATGGTGATGATCCTGGCGGCACTGATCGCCTTCGATCCGCTCGCCGCGCTGTCGATGTTCGGCGGGTTCGCCTGCATCTACGTGAGCTTCGCCGCCCTGTCGCGGCGGCGCCTGCTCGCCGACGGCGCGGTGGTCGCCGCGCAGTCGGGACGGGTCATCCAGATCCTCCAGGAAGGCCTGGGCGGCATCCGCGACGTGCTGGTGGACGGCTCCCAGGGTTACTACGCACGCCTGTACCGGGACGCCGACCGCCAGCTCCGCCGTTCGCAGGCGCGGATGGCCTTCGTCGGGTCGAGCCCGCGCCATGCGATCGAGGCGCTCGGCATGCTGCTGGTGGCCGGGCTGGCGGTGTGGATGAGCCGCAGCCAGGGCGGCATCGCGGGCGCGCTGCCGACGCTGGGCACGCTCGTGCTCGCCGCGCAGCGGCTGCTGCCCCTGCTGCAGGAGGCCTACTGGTCGGTGAGCTGCATCGTGTCCGCGCAGCCGACGCTGCGCGAACTGCTGGCGCTGCTCGACCAGCCGATGCCGGACGACGCCGAGCGGACCGACGTGCCGGCGCTGGCCTTCGCGCACACGCTGCACCTCGGGGACATCGGCTTCCGGTACGAGCCGGCGGGGCCGTGGGTACTGTCGGGCATCGAGCTCGTCGTCGCGCGCGGCGAGCGCATCGGGCTGGTCGGCGCCTCCGGCACCGGCAAGAGCACGCTGCTCGACGTGATCATGGGGCTGTCCCCGCCGAGCACGGGCCGCCTGGAGGTCGACGGCGTCCCGGTGCTGGCCGGCAACCGCCGCGGCTGGCAGCGGCACATCGCGCACGTCCCGCAGTCGATCCATCTGGCCGACAGCAGCCTCGCCGAGAACATCGCGTTCGGCGTCCCGCCCGAGGGCATCGACCTGGCGCGCGTGCGCCACGCGGCCCGCCGCGCGCGGATCGCCGACACCATCGAGGCGCTGCCGCAGGGCTACGACACGCGGGCGGGCGAGCGCGGTGCCCGCCTGTCGGGCGGGCAGCGTCAGCGGATCGGCCTGGCCCGCGCGCTCTACAAGCAGGCCGACGTGCTGGTGCTGGACGAGGCGACCAGCGCGCTCGACGAGGCGACCGAAGCGGCGGTCATGCAGACCATCGCGGCCCTGGGCGATTCGATCACCGTGATCGTCGTGGCGCACCGGCTGTCGACCCTGCGCCACTGTTCGAGGGTGCTCGAGCTGAAGGCGGGGCGGCTGGTCGAGACCGGGGTCGCGCATGAAGCCGTCTGAGCCTGCGCGGACGGATGCGCCCGGCGCATGGCCCCGCGCCGCCCAGCGTGCGATCGATGCCGCGAGCCGGTCGCCGGTGCTGTGGCCGGCCCTCGTGCGCGTCATCGTCGCGATGCGACGCCTGGAGCACCGGCTGCTCTGCCTGCGCCACGGCCGGCGCTCGACGCCCGCGGCGAAGCTGCTGCCGCCCGGCACCGCCACCGGCCGGCACTGTCACGTGCTGGCCAACGGCGAGTCGGTGCTCCGGACGATCACGTCGATCCGCGATGGCGATTTCGTGATCGCGATGAACGCCGGCGCGCTGCTGCCGTGTCGCATCGACCTGTACCTGCACGAGCTGTTCCCGCCCGTCGGGGTCGACGCGCTCGCCAACGACCTGCCGTACGAGCACAACGTCGACGGCGCGCGCGCGATGGTCGGCTACGTCGCGAAGCGCCATCCCCGGGCACTGCGAGTGCTGAAGAACCTGGCGCGGACCAACCCCGGCCCGGCCCGCTTCGACCCCGCGGGGCAGGCCGTGCTGCTGCGCGAGGTCATCTTCCCGGCTGTCGGGCCGCAGGACGGCGGGCGCGCCTGGGAGGCGGTCGTCGAACGGATGCTCGACGAGCGGGAGCCCTACGTGATCCAGAGCCTGAGCAGCGTGGTCTGCGCGCTGCTGATCGCCCACCGCGCCGGGTTCCGCTCGGTCTCGGTCCACGGCCTGGACGGCGCGGGCAACCACTTCTTCCACGCCGACGGGTTCCCCGACACGCTCGACGCCGACGGCCGCGCGCTGCTCGACTGGATCGTGACGTACACGCCGAAGATCGAAGCGGACCGGGCCTACGCGCCGGGGTCGCGATCGGTGGGCATCGTCGATCTGCTGACGCAGGCGCTGCGCGCCCGGCGGATCACGGTCGACGACCGGGCGGCGGCCGCGCGGACCGCGCCCGGCTGAGTCCGTCGCCGGGCTGTGTCAAAGACGCACGTCGGTTGCCGCTGCTCCCCCCAAACACGACGCTGGTCCGGCGGTCGGGTCCCGGGCACGGGGCCGCACCGAAAATGGGTCGACCGGGTTTCGGCCCGTCCCAGAACCCGTATCCGACACCGTCCCTGCCGCCATGCTTCCCGACGAGACGCCCGTCATCGCCCTGATCCCGGCTCGCGCCGGCTCCAAGGGCATTCCGCGCAAGAACCTCGCCCCGGTGGGCGGCGTCCCGCTGCTGGAACGGGCCGTGCGTGGCGCGTGCGCGAGCCGCTGGATCGACGAGGCCTGGGTGTCCTCCGACGACGACACGATGCTCGGCCTGGCCGGGCGGCTGGGCGCGCGCACGCTGCGCCGACCCGCCGAGCTGGCCGGTGACGACGCGACGGCCACCGGGGTGGTCGGGCATTTCCTCGAGCACGCGCTGCGCGGGCGTCGCGGCGACGTGCTGATCGTCTACCTGCAGCCGACCTCGCCGCTGCGCACCGAGCACCACATCGATGCCGCGATCGACACGATGCTCGCGCAGCAGGCGCGCGCGGTCGTCGCCGTGACGCGCTGCGATCCCTCGCCCTACAAGATGTTCCGGCTCGACGAGTCCGGACGCCTGCAGTCGCTGTTCGACGAGCGGCTGTCCAACGCCGGTCGCCAGAGCCTGCCCGCCGCCTTCGTGCCCAACGGCGCGATCTACGCGTTCAGCGCCGCGCTCTTCGAGGCGCGAGGCGGGTTTCCGTCGAACGGCGGCGTCCCGTACGAGATGGACGCGCAGGACAGCATCGACATCGATGAACCGGAAGACCTGCGTTCCGCCGAACGCATCCTGGAAGGACGCCATGCCCGAGTTTGAGATCGCCGGTCGCCCCGTGGGCGACGCACACGAGCCGCTCGTCATCGCCGAGATCGGCATCAACCACGAAGGCAGCCTCGATCTGGCGGTGGCGATGGCCGATGCCGCGATCGATGCGGGGGCGGAGGTCGTCAAGCACCAGACCCACGTCGTCGCGGACGAGATGTCCGAGGAGGCCCGCTCGGTGATCCCGGGCAATGCGGACGTGTCGATCTACGAGATCATGGCGCGCTGCGCGCTGTCGGAGGATGCGGAGCGCTCGCTGATGCGGCACATCCAGTCGCGCGGCGCGATCTTCCTCAGCACCCCGTTCTCGCGCGAGGCCGCCGACCGGCTGCGTCGCTTCGACGTGCCCGCCTACAAGATCGGCTCGGGCGAGTGCAACCACTACCCGCTGGTGCGGCACATCGCGCGCGCCGGCCGACCGGTCATCCTGAGCACCGGCATGAACTCGATCGCGTCCATCCGGCCGGCGGTCGAGATCCTGCGGGCCGCGGGCGTGCCCTTCGCGCTGCTCCACTGCACGAACGTCTATCCGACGCCGCCCGAGCTGGTGCGCCTGGGGGCGATGACGCGGCTCCAGGAGGCCTTCCCGGACGCCGTGGTCGGCCTGTCGGACCATACCGTCGACAACCACGCCTGCCTCGGCGCGGTCGCGCTGGGCGCCAGCGTGCTCGAGCGCCACTTCACCGATCGCATGGACCGGCCGGGGCCCGACATCGCCTGCTCGATGGATCCGGCCGCGCTGTCGGCGCTGATCCACGGGGCGCGCGTGCTGTTCGCCGCACGCGGCGGCGACAAGGGGCCTGTGGAGGCCGAGGCGCCGACGATCGCGTTCGCCTTCGCCTCCGTGGTGGCGGTGTCGGAGCTCCCGGTGGGCACGCTCCTCACCGAGCAGAACATCTGGGTGCGGCGGCCCTCGGGCGGCGACTTCGATGCCGGCGACTACGACGCGCTGATCGGCCGACGGACCGCACGGCCGGTACGCGCCGGTGCGCGGCTGCAGCGCGCCGACCTGGCGGCGGCATGATCATGGGTGCACCGCGCAAGATCGTGTTCCTCACCGGGACCCGGGCGGACTTCGGCAAGCTCAAGCCGCTGATGCAGGCGGTCGAGCAGGAGCCGGGCCTCGAGACGCATGTCTTCGTGACCGGCATGCACATGCTCGCGAAGTACGGCTACACCTGCGAGGAAGTGGACCGCGCGCGCTTTCGCAACGTCTACCGGTACATCAACCAGAACTCGGCCGACGGCATGGACCAGGTGATGGCCAAGACCGTGCTCGGACTGTCGGACTACGTCCGCGAGGTCAGGCCCGACATGATCGTGGTGCACGGCGACCGGGTGGAGGCGCTCGCCGGCGCCACCGTCGGGGCGCTGAACAACGTGATCACCGGGCACATCGAGGGCGGCGAGGTGTCCGGGACGGTCGACGAACTGATCCGGCATGCGGTGACCAAGCTGTCGCACCTGCACTTCGTGGCCAACGATCGGGCGCGCGAGCGGCTCGTGCAGCTCGGCGAGGCGCCGGCCTCGATCCACCTGATCGGCTCGCCCGACGTGGACGTGATGAACTCCGCCACGCTGCCCTCGCTCGACGAGGTCCGGCGCCACTACGAGATCGGGTTCGAGCGCTACGGCATCGTCGCCTTCCACCCGGTGACGTCCGAACTCGCCGACCTCGGGCGCCAGGCGCGCGTGCTCGTCGACCAGCTGCTGCTGTCCGGACGCAACTACGTCGTGATCTACCCGAACAACGACCCGGGCACCGACCTGATCCTCGCCGAGCTGCGGCGTCTGCAGGACTCGCCGCGCTGCCGCGTCTTCCCGTCGGTGCGCTTCGAGTCGTTCCTGTCGCTGCTCAAGCATGCCGACTTCATCATCGGCAACTCGAGCGCCGGCGTGCGCGAGGCGCCGCATCTCGGCGTGCCGGCGATCAACGTCGGCTCGCGCCAGACCAACCGCGCCCGCTGCGCATCGATCCTGCACGTGCCCACCGAGCCGGTCGCGCTGCGCGAGGCGATCGCCGCGGCCGCCACGATGCCGCGCGTGCCCACCGCGCTCTTCGGGGACGGCGACAGCGCGCGACGTTTCCTCTCGATCATCCGGCGCGACGACTTCTGGCGCGCGAGCGTCCAGAAGTACTTCGTCGACCAAGTTCCCGAGCACCGCGACCCCGCGGCGCCGGCCGACTCCCCATCCGACAGCCGCGAGGCGACGGAGCTCAGCGATGCGTGAAGCCTATTTCGGCCTGCCCTCGACCGTCCGGTTCTGCCGGCGCTGCGTGATCTCGAACCAGCGGCCCAGCTCGACCGTCGAGTTCCGCCACACCCGCGAGGAGCGCAAGGCGACGATCGGCTTCGACGCCGACGGGATCTGCGACGCGTGCAGGTATCAGGACACGAAGGCGTCCCGGATCGACTGGAAGCGGCGCGAGGACGCGCTCGTCGCGCTGCTCGATCAGCACCGGCGCGGCGACGGCGGCTACGACGTCGTCGTGCCCGGCAGCGGCGGCAAGGACAGCGCGTTCACCTCGCACGTGCTGAAGTACCGCTACGGCATGAACCCGCTGACGGTCACCTGGGCGCCGCACCGCTACACCGACATCGGCTGGAGCAACTTCGAGCGCTGGATGCATGTCGGCGGACTCGACAACATCCTGTTCACCCCGAACGGCCGCCTGCACCGGCACCTGACGCGCAGTGCCTTCACGAACCTGCTGCATCCGTTCCAGCCCTTCATCGTCGGCCAGCGGATCATCGGCCCGGCCATGGCGGCCAAGTTCGGCGTGCGGCTGGTGATGTACGGGGAGAACCAGGCGGAGTACGGCAACGATCCGGACGAGAACTTCCGGCCGACGATGGACCGGCGCTTCTTCTCGGCGGCCGATCCGCTCGACATGGTGCTCGGCGGCGAGCCGATCCGCCGGATCATCGAGACCACGGACTTCACGCTCAACGACTTCGCGCCGTACCTGCCGCCGAGCGCCGAGCACCTGGAGTCGAAGGGCGTCGAGGTGCACTACCTCGGCTACTACCTCAAGTGGGACCCGCAGGAGTGCTACTACTACGCGTCGGAGCACACCGGCTTCCAGGCGAACACCGAGCGCACCGAGGGGACCTACTCGAAGTACAGCAGCATCGACGACCGCATCGACATGTTTCACTACTACACGACGCTGATCAAGTTCGGCATCGGTCGTGCGACCTACGATGCCGCGCAGGAGATCCGCAACGGCAAGATCGATCGCGACGAGGGCGTCGCGCTGGTCCGCAAGTACGACCAGGAGTTTCCGCGCAAGTACTTCGCCGACTTCCTCGAGTACGTGTCGATGACCGAGGAGGCGTTCCACGCCTGCGTCGACCGTTTCCGCTCGCCGCACCTGTGGGAGCGCAGGACCGATGGCTGGGCGCTGCGTCACGCGGTCTGGCATCCGGAGTGGGCGGGTGCCGAGGTGAGCGCCGCGACATGAACGCGTCGCGGACCCGGCTGATCGCGCGGCTCGACATCAAGGGTGCCAACCTCATCAAGGGGATCCACCTCGAGGGGTTGCGCGTCATCGGCGATCCGCAGGCGCATGCGCGCGGCTACTACGAGCAGGGTGCGGACGAGCTGCTCTACATCGATGCGGTCGCCAGCCTGTACGGGCGCAACAAGCTCACCTCGATCGTGAAGCACGCCGCGCGCGAGGTGTTCGTGCCGCTGACGGTGGGCGGCGGCATCCGGTCCGTCGACGACGTCCAGGACCTGCTGCGCGCCGGCGCGGACAAGGTCGCGATCAACACCGCCGCGGTGCAGCGGCCCGAACTCGTCTCCGAAGTCGCGCGGCGCTTCGGCTCGCAATGCATGGTGCTGTCGGTCGAGGCACGCTGCGTGTCCGAAGGACGCTGGGAAGTCTTCACCGAATGCGGGCGGGAGCGCAGCGGGCTCGATGCGATCGAGTGGTGCCGCCGCGGCGTGGCGCTGGGTGCTGGCGAGATCCTGCTGACCTCGATCGACCGGGAAGGCACGCGCAAGGGGTTCGACGTGGCGCTGACCCGTGCTGTCTGCGACACGGTGTCGGTGCCGGTGATCGCGAGCGGCGGCTACGGCGAGACCGCCCACCTGCTGGACGTCGTCGCGCGGGGCGGCGCCGATGCGGTGGCGATCGCGGACGGACTGCACTACCAACGCACCACGCTGCCGGCACTGCGGGCTGCCGCGCGTGCGGGCGGACTGGACGTGAGGGCGTTCCCTTGAGGACGGTCTCGGTGGTCGACTACGGCGTCGGCAACCTCTACAGCGTGGCGCGTGCGCTCGAACACTGCGGTGCGTCGGCGCGCTTCGTCGACTCGGCCGAGGGCATCGATGCGTCGGAGGCGCTGGTGCTGCCGGGCGTGGGCGCGTTCGGCGCCGGCATGCGGTGTCTGCACGAGCGCGGCCTGGTCGAGCCGCTGCGCCGCCACGCGCGCTCGGGGCGGCCGCTGCTC
>JAIYAG010000244.1 GCA_027489195.1 Burkholderiales bacterium
CGGCTGACTGCGGGCGAACTCGCGATGCGGGTACGGCAGGCCGCCGCTGCGCTGCAGGCACACGGCGTGCGGGTGCTCGCGACCCTCGCCGACAACAGCCCCGACTGGGCCGTCGCGGACCTCGCCGCCTGGCACGCGGGTGTCGTCCACGTGCCGCTGCCGTCGTTCTTCACCGGCGAGCAGCGTGCCCACGTCCTGGCCGCCGCCGGCGTCGATGCGGTCGCCTCCGTCGACGGTGCGGCGGGAGACGCCGGCACCGACATCGCCTGGGCCGGTACCGGCCTGCGGCTGACGCGGATCGAGGCACTGCCTGTCGCGATGCCAGCCGGCACGGTCAAGGTGAGCTTCACGTCGGGCAGCACCGGCCGACCCAAGGGTGCCTGCCTCTCCGGAGCGGCGCTCGCCCGCGTCGCCGAGGGGGTGGCGACCGCGCTCGCCCCGATCGGCATCCGCCGTCACCTCGCGGTGCTGCCGCTGCCGGTCCTGCTCGAGAACATCGCAGGGCTGTACGCACCCCTCGTCGCGGGCGCCGCCGTCGTCCTGCCTGCGCTGGCCGCGGTCGGACTGCAGGGCTCCTCCCGCTTCGATCCGCGGACGCTTCAGGGCGCGGTGGCGTCGTGGCAGCCCGACTCGGTCATCGTCCTCCCGCAGATGCTTCGCGCCTGGGCCGGCGCCCGTGCCGCCGCCGGCGGAACGCTGCCGGGGCCGCGCCTGGTGGCCGTGGGCGGTGCGGCGGTCGGCGCCACGACGATCGCCGCGGCGCGCGCCACGGGGCTCGCCGCCTACGAGGGCTACGGCCTCACGGAGTGCGGTTCGGTCCAGACGCTCAACCTGCCGGGCGCCGACCGGCCCGGGAGCGCCGGTCGCCCGCTGCCCCACGCCTCGGTCCGGATCGGAGCGGGCGGGGAGGTGGAGGTGCTGGGTGCGCCGATGCTCGGCTACCTCGGCGCCCCCGACACCGCCCCGGCAGGCTGGTGGGCCACCGGCGACCTGGGTCGGCTCGACGAGGACGGCTTCCTGCACCTGTCCGGGCGCCGCGGCAATCTGCTGATCACGGCCTTCGGACGCAACGTGTCGCCCGAATGGGTGGAGACCGCGCTGCAGTCGGAGCCGGCCATCGCACAAGCCGTGGTCTTCGGCGACGGGCGCCCCGAGCTGCTCGCGGTGCTCTGGCCGACCCGGCCGGACGCACCGGCCGACGCATGTGCCCTTGCGCTCGGGGCGGCCGTCGAACGGGCCAACGCGACGCTCCCCGACTACGCCCGCGTGCGCCGCTGGGTCCGGGCCGAGCGCGGCTTCGACCCGGTGTCCGGCACCGCCACCTCGAACGGTCGCCCGCTGCGCGGCGCGATCGAATCCTTGCATCGGGCCGCGATCGCGGCCGCCTACGACAGGAGCATCGACGATGTCGTTTCATGAACGTCTGCTGGCCGAAACGGCCACCGAGCGCGCAGCGCTCCAAGCCGTGCCGATCATCCAGGACGTGATGCGCGGCCAGGTGTCCGTGCCGAGCTACCGCGCCTTCCTCGTGGAGGCCTGGCACCACGTGCGCCACACCGTGCCGCTGCTGCAGGCGTCGCGGGACGCGCTGCCGGCCCGCCTCGACTGGATGCGTGCCGACTTCGACGAGTACGTCGCCGAGGAGATCGGGCACGACGACTGGATCCTCGACGACCTGCGCGCCTGCGGCGCCGACGTCGAGGCCATCCGGAAGAGGCCCGCTTCCCCTGCGACGGAGGTGATGGTCGCCTATGCGTACGACACGATCGCGCGCCGCAACCCTGTCGGCTACCTCGGCATGGTCCACGTGCTCGAGGGCACCAGCGTCGCGCTCGCCCTGGCCGCCGCCGACCGCATCCAGTCCGGCCTCGGACTGCCGGACGGCGCGTTCACCTACCTGCGCTCGCACGGCACGCTCGACGTCGAGCACACCGCGCACTACGCCGACCTCGTGAACGCGCTCGAGGATCCGGACGACCAGGCGGCGATCGTCCATGCGGCCCGGATGTTCTATCGCCTCTATGCCGACGTGTTCCGCGGGCTGCCGCGGCCGGTCGACACGTTCGCCGACGAGCGGGTGGCCGCATGAGCGCCTCCGTGGTGCTGACCGGCGCGACCGGCGGCATCGGACGCGCGATCGCCCGAGCGCTGATCGCCCGAGGCGATCGGGTGGTGCTGGTGTCCCGCTCTGCGGACGAGGTCGGACTGCTCGCGCGGCAGCTCGGTCAGGGCGTGGCGCCCGGCTCGGTCGAGGCCCTGGCCGTCGACATCACGCGTGCCGAGGGGCGCGCGGCGATCCTGCGGGTGGCGACGGAGCGGCGCTGCGACACGCTCGTGAACAACGCTGCGATCCCCAGCTTCGGTCCCCTCGAGGCGCTCGACGATGCCCACGTCGAGGCGGTGATCGCCACCGACCTGGTCGCCCCGATGCTGCTGACCCGGGCGCTGCTGCCCGTCCTGCGCCTGCATCGGCGGGCGACGGTCCTGAACGTCGGCTCGACCCTCGGACGGCTCGGCCTCCCGGGCTTCAGTGTCTATGGCGCGGCGAAGTTCGGCCTGCGCGGGTTCAGCGAGGCGCTGCGACGCGAACTGTCCGACGGCCCGGTACGGGTCCTGCACCTCGCGCCGCGCGCGACACGCACGGCGTTCAACGACGCCCGCGTCGATGCCTACAACCGCGCGACCGGCACACGGAGCGATCCGCCCGAACGGGTCGCCGCCGCTGCCGTCGCGATGCTCGCGGGCGGCCCAGCGGAGCGGTTCCTCGGCTTCCCCGAATCGCTCGCGGTCCGTCTGAACGGACTGGTGCCCACCTGGCTGGACGGCGCGTTCGGTGCGCACCGGGCCGCGCTGCGCACCGACCGGACCGCGCCGGTGCGGTCGACCCCGATCCCCTTGGAGACCCAGGAATGACGCTTCGATTCGACCCCCGTCCGCTGGGCGCCGCGTTCGCGCTCGC
>JAIYAG010000457.1 GCA_027489195.1 Burkholderiales bacterium
CCACCTCGATCGGGTCGTCGCTCGCCTCGGAGGCGCGACGGCGCAGCAGCGCCCGCACGCGCGCCACCAGCTCGCGCGGCGAGAAGGGCTTGGTCACGTAGTCGTCGGCCCCGGCCTCGAAACCGCCGAGCTTGTCGGACTCGGCCGAGCGCGCGGTCAGCATGATCACCGGCAGGTGGCGCGTCCGCACGTCGGCGCGCAGCCGGCGCGAGATCTCCACGCCCGGCTGGTCGGGCAGCATCCAGTCGAGGATCACCAGGTCGGGCAGCGCGGCGTCGATCTCCCGGCGCGCGGCGGCCGCGTCCGGGGCGAGCACCGGCTCGAAGCCCGCATGGCGCAGGTTCAGCGCGAGCAGCTCACGGATGGCGGGCTCGTCTTCGACGATGAGGATCTTCGCGGTCAAGGGTGGCGTCGGCGTGGCAGGAGTGGCCGCAGAGTATGACGCCGAGGTGACGGAAGGATGACAGCCTTACGAGCCGGGGCCGCGGGCAGGCTGGGGAGGGCGCCTGCACCGGAGGGCGCCCGGGCCGTGCGCGTCAGCCGGTGCGGCCGTACTTGTCCTCGAAGCGGACGATGTCGTCCTCGCCGAGGTAGTCGCCGCACTGCACCTCGATCATCACCAGGTCCATCACGCCGGGGTTCTCAAGGCGGTGGCGGGTACCGATCGGGATGTAGGTGGACGCGTTGGCCGCGACCAGGAAGGTCTGGTCGTCGCAGGTGACCTTGGCGGTGCCGGACACGACGATCCAGTGCTCGCTGCGGTGGTGGTGCATCTGCAGCGACAGCGTATGGCCGGGCTTGACCTCGATGCGCTTGATCTTGAAGCGCGCGCCCTCCTGCAGCACGGTGTACGTGCCCCAGGGCCGCGCGACGGTGCGGTGCAGGCGCGTGGACTCGTGACCGCGCAGCTTCAGGCGCGTGACGATCTCCTTGACCTGCTGGCTCGAGTCCTTGCTCGCGACCAGCAGCGCGTCGGGGGTGTCGACCACCAGCAGGTTGTCGACGCCGACCGCCGCGATCAGCCGGTCGTCGCTCTGCACGTGGGTGTTGCTCGAGCCGACGAACATCGCCTCGCCGACCGCGGTGTTGCCGTCGGCATCGGGGGTGAACTGCTCGGCCACCGCCTTCCACGAGCCGTTGTCGCTCCAGCCGAAGGTCGAGCGCAGCATGACGACGTCGCGCGCCTTCTCCATCACGGCGTAGTCGATCGACACGTCGCGGCTGGCGGCGAACGCGGTCGGATCGAGGGTGACGCGATCGTCGCTCGCGCCCTCGCGGCTCGCCTCCCAGGTGCTGCGGGCCTGCGCGAGCACGTCGGGCGCATGGGCCTCGAGCGCCGCGATGATCGCGCGCGCGGTGAAGCAGAACATGCCGCTGTTCCAGACGAAGTTGCCCGCCTGGAGGAACTCGGTGGCGCGGGCGGCGTCGGGCTTCTCGACGAAGCGGCGCACGCGCCGCGCGTCGGTGCCGGCGACCGCGTCGCCCGCCTCGATGTAGCCGAAGCCGGTCTCGGGCGCGGTCGGCTGGATGCCGAACAGCACCAGCGAGCCGTCCTGCGCGATGGACGCGGCGTTGCGCGCGACCGCCTGGAAGGCGGCCTCGTCGGGGATCAGGTGATCGGCGGGCAGCACGAGCAGCGTGGCGCCCGGCGACACGTGCTCGGCCCACAGCGCGGCCATCGCGATCGCGGGCGCGGTGTTGCGACCCATCGGCTCGAGCAGCTGCGTGCAGGCGATGCCGCGCGCGGCGGGCAGCGTGTCGACCTCCTCGCGGGTCTTGAACAGGTATTCCTTGTTTGTGACGATCGCCACGCGCTTGCCGTCCGCGAGCGGCAGACAGCGCGACAGCGTGCGCTGCAGGAGGCTGAGCTCGCCGCCGAGCTTCATGAACGGCTTGGGAAAGGCTTCGCGCGAGACCGGCCAGAGCCGGGTTCCCGAGCCGCCGGAGAGGATGACCGGGATCAGCATGGGCGGGTCCGATGAGGTACGTGAAAACGAGACAAATTGTACGCGCCGGGTCACGGCGGCATGGGAACATGTTCACGATCGAACGCACGGGAGCAAGCATGGGCGGCAGGATTCTGGTGACCGGCGGAGCCGGCTACATCGGCTCGCACACGGTCGTCGAGCTGTTGTTGGGCGGCTTCGAGGTCGTGGTGCTCGACAACCTGTCGAATGCCAGCCCCGAGTCGCTCGAACGGGTCGCGGCGATCACCGGCCGGCGCGCCGAGCTGGTGGTCGGCGACCTGCGCGACGAGGCGCTGCTCACCCGCCTCCTCGCGGAGCGCCGCTTCGATGCGGTGATCCACTTCGCCGGCCTGAAGGCCGTCGGCGAATCGGTCGCCAAGCCCCTCTCGTACTACGACAACAACGTCGCCGGAACCGTGACGCTGCTGCGCTGTCTGGACGCCGCGGACGTGCGCCGCATCGTGTTCAGCTCGTCGGCCACGGTGTACGGCGACCCGGAGTCGGTGCCGATCCGGGAGGACGCGAAGACCGGCGCGACGAATCCGTACGGCCGCACGAAGTGGTTCATCGAGTTCATCCTGCAGGACCTCGCCGCCGCCGACCCGCGCTGGTCGGTCGGCAACCTGCGCTACTTCAACCCGGTGGGCGCGCATCCGAGCGGGCGCATCGGCGAGGACCCGGCGGGCATCCCGAACAACCTCATGCCCTTCGTCGCGCAGGTCGCGGTCGGGCGGCGCGAGTCGCTCGCGGTCTTCGGCGGCGACTGGCCGACGCCGGATGGCACCGGCGTACGCGACTACATCCATGTCGTGGACCTCGCGCAGGGCCACCTCGCGGCGCTGCGCCGGGTGTTCGACGTGCCCGGCTTCTGGACGGTGAACCTGGGCACCGGCAACGGCTACTCGGTGCTCGAGATGGTGCGTGCGTTCGAGCGCGCCAGCGGTCGCCCCGTGCCGTACCGGATCGTCGATCGCCGTCCCGGCGACATCGCCTCGTGCTACGCGGACCCGGAGCAGGCCGAGCGCCTGCTCGGCTGGCGCGCGAAGCTCGACATCGACGCGATGTGCACCGACGGCTGGCGCTGGCAGCACGGCAACCCCGACGGCTATCGCGGCTGAGCCGCGGGCACCGGGCGCGCCGCGCGCGTCTCAGCGCGCGAGGTTGATGAACTCGCGCCGGCCGCGCATGCCGGCCACGTGCTGCAGCAGCAGCTCGAGGTCGGCGTCGCGCTCCACCGGGTTCAGGTGCTCGGTGTTGACGATCAGCAGCGGCGCCGCGTCGAAGTGGTGGAAGAAGCGGCTGTACGCGTCGCCGAGCGCGCGCAGGTACTCCTCGCCGATCGAGGCCTCGATCGGGATGCCGCGCCGGCGCACGCGCTCGACCAGCGTGTCGGGCTGCGCCTGCAGGTAGATCACCAGGTCCGGCGTCGGGGCCTGCGGCTTGAGGCTGTCGAAGATCTGGCGGTAGAGCGCGAGCTCGTCGTCGGACAGCGTGAGCCGCGCGAACAGCGGGTCCTTCTCGAGCAGGAAGTCGCCGACCGCGGCCGACTCGAACAGGTCGCGCTGCGCGAGGTCGCGCAGCTGGTTGACGCGCTGGAACAGGAAGAAGAGCTGGGTGGGCAGCGCGTAGCGGGCGCTGTCGCGGTAGAAGCGCTCGAGGAACGGATTGGCCTGCGGCTCCTCGAGCACCGTCTGCACGCCGAAGCGCTCGGCCAGGCGCTTCGCGAGCGAGGTCTTGCCGGCGCCGATCGGTCCTTCGACGACGATGTGGCGCCAGCGCTCGAACGGGTTCATCGCCACGGGATCAGGACCTGAAGATGAAGTAGACGGCGCCGAGCAGGCACAGGCCCGCCCACAGGTAGTCGAGCTTGAGCGGCTGGCCCATGTAGAGCATCGCGAAGGGCACGAACACCGCGAGCGTCACCACCTCCTGCACGATCTTGAGCTGCGCGAGCGTGAACGTGCCGTAGCCGATGCGGTTGGCCGGCACCTGCAGCAGGTACTCGAACAGCGCGATGCCCCAGCTGACGAACGCCGCGATCCACCAGGGCTTGGCGGACAGGTTCTTCAGGTGTCCGTACCAGGCGAAGGTCATGAAGACGTTCGACAGCACGAGCAGGCCGACGGTCTGGACCGGGATCGGCAGCTGGGCGAGGAAGGTGGACATCGGTGGAGCGCTTCAGGGCCACGGGACGCAGCGCTGGTCGGCGACGTGCGCGAGCCATTGTCGCACCGCGCCGCGGCCCGGGACCACGATGTCCGCGTCGATGTCGGCCATCGGCCTCAGCACGAAGGCGCGCTCGTGCAGGCGCGGGTGCGGCACGACCAGCGAGGGCGTGTCGATCGCCGTGTCGCCGGCGAGCAGCAGGTCGAGGTCGAGCGTGCGGGGCGCGTTCCGGTAGGCGCGCTCGCGGCCGAAGCGCGCCTCGATCGCCTGCAGGGCGGTGAGCAGCGCGTGGGGCTCGAGCAGGGTGTCGAGGCGGGCGACCGCGTTCAGGTAGTCGGGGCCGCCGGCATCGACCGGAGCGCTCGCCCACAGCCGCGAACGGGCGACGAGCCGGGTGCGGGGCAGCGTGCGCAGCGCGTCGAGCGCGGCCTCGATCGTCGCGCGGCGCTCGCCGAGGTTCGCGCCGAGGCCGATCCAGGCGTCCATCGGGCGCCGCCGGCCTCAGGCCGGCGGGTCGCGGTCCCGCGGCGAGCCGCCGCCCTGGCCCGGGATCTCGCGCCAGCGCGGGTCGTCGTCGGGCTCGCGGCCGACGGTGCCGCCGTCCCCGCCGTCCCCGCCGCCTTCGCCGCCCGCGTCACCGGCCGCGTCTCCCTCGCCGGCGCCCTTGCGCGCGCCGCTGCGGCGCCGGCGCCGGCGCTTGGTGGCGGCCGGACGGGCGTCGCCCGGGCGTGCATCGAGCAGCTGCTCGCGAGTGCCCGAGTCGCCGTCGACGAACTCGGTCCACCAGCGGCCGAGCTCCTCGGGCAGCTCGCCGGCCTCGACGCGCAGCAGCAGGAAGTCGTAGCCGGCCCGGAAGCGCAGGTGTTCCAGCGCCCGCGCCGCGCCCCGTCCGCCCTTCTCGAGCCGCGGCTGCAGGCCCCAGATGTCGCGCATGTCGGCGATGTAGCGCCGCTGGATCGCGAGCTTGGAGGCCTGCTCGTCGAGCACCGAGTCCATCGCCTCCATCAGGGCCGGGATCGAGTGCTCGCCCGCGGCCTGGCGGGCCCGCCAGCGCACCGACACCAGCTGCCAGAGCAGCGTGGCGAACAGGAAGCCGGGCGACACCGACTTGCCGGCGCGCACGCGGGCATCGGTGTTGGCGAGCGCGACCTCGATGAAGCGCTCGCCGTCGGGCTGCTCGACGATCACGTCGAGCAGCGGCAGCACGCCGTGGTGCAGCCCCTCGGCGCGCAGCCGGCGCACGCAGGCGAGCGCGTGCCCGGACTCGAGCAGCTTGAGCATCTCGTCGAAGAGCCGGGCCGAGGGCACGTTCTCGAGCAGCTCGGCGAGCTCGGCGATCGGGGCGAGCGTGGCCGGGTCGACGTGGAAATCGAGCTTGGCGGCGAAGCGCACGGTGCGCAGCATCCGCACCGGGTCCTCGCGGTAGCGCGTGGCCGGGTCGCCGATCATCCGCAGCGTGCGCGCCTTGAGGTCGGCGACACCGCCCAGCCAGTCCTGGACCTGATCGGCGATCGGGTCGTAGTAGAGCGCGTTGACGGTGAAGTCGCGCCGCAGCGCGTCCTCCTGCTGCGTGCCGAACACGTTGTCGCGCAGCACGCGTCCGTGCTCGTCGGTCTCGGCGTCGTTCTGCAGCGCCCGGAAGGTCGAGGTCTCGATCGTCTCGCGCCCGAACATCACGTGGACGATCTTGAAGCGCCGGCCGATGATCCGCGCCCGCCGGAACGAGGCCTGCACCTGCTCGGGCGTCGCGTCGGTGGCGACGTCGAAGTCCTTCGGCGTCAGGCCGAGCAGCGAGTCGCGCACCCCGCCGCCCACCACGTAGGCCTTGAAGCCGGCGCGCTGCAGGATCTCGCAGGTGCGGATCGCGGCCTGCGAGATCTGCTCGCGGTGGATGCCGAGCTCGCTGCCCTTGTAGGTGCGCAGCTTCGGGCCGGACGAGGCGGCCGGCGCGGCGGCCGCCGGGGCGCCGGCGGCTTCGGCCGGGCTGCCGCCGAACAGGCGCTTGAAGAACGCGAAGACCATGTGGTGGAGATCCTTGGAGCGGGGCGTCAGTCGACGCCCTCGAACAACCGGATCACCGGCCAGCCGCGATCGATCGCGGTCGCGTGGAGCACGGCGTCGGGGTTGGTGGCGACCGGGTCGGTGACCCGCTCGAGCAGCGGCAGGTCGTTGCGCGAATCGCTGTAGAACCACGAGCGCTCGAAGCCGGACAGCACGTGTCCGAGCGACGCGAGCCATTCGGTGGTGCGGACGATCTTGCCCTCGCGGAACGACGGCGTGCCCTCGGGGCGGCCGGTGTACTGCCCGTCGGGCCCGACCTCGATGCCGGTGGCCACCAGGTGCCCGATGCCGAACGCACGCGCGATGGGCGCGGTGACGAAGGCGTTGGTCGCGGTGACGAGCGCGATCAGGTCGCCCTGGGCGGCATGGCGGGCGACGAGTTCGCGGGCCTGCGGCAGGATCCGCGGCGCGATGACCTCGGCCATGAAGCGCCGGTGCCAGGCGTCGAGCGTGGCGCGCGGGTGCGCAGCGAGCGGGGCCAGCTGGAAGCGCAGGAATTCGGCGATGTCGAGCGTGCCGTCCTGGTACTGGCGCAGATAGCGGTCGTTCTCGCGCTCGTAGGTCTCGCGGTCGAGCACGCCGATCCGCACCAGGAACTGCGACCATTCGTAGTCGCTGTCGATCGGCAGGAGGGTGTGGTCGAGGTCGAACAGGGCGAGGTTCATCGCGGCCGCGATTCTACGGCAAGTCGCTATGGCGGGTCGTCGGCCGACCCCGCCGGCGACTGGGGCGCCGCCGCCGGCGCGGGCGGCTCCAGCGGCAGGCCGGCCTGGGCGAACTCGCGCAGCAGCGGCACCGTGATCGCCCGCTTGCGCGCCAGCGCATAGCCGTCCAGGGCATCGACGAGGGCGCGCAGGCTGCCCAGGTCCCGCGGCGCGTGGGTCATCAGCCAGGGCACCACGTCGGGTGCCACCGACAGGCCGCGCTCGGCGAAGGTCAGGCCGAGCGCCTGCGCGGTGTCGGCGTCGGTCAGCCGGTGCAGCTGCAGCACCAGCCCCCAGCCGAGCCGGGTGGCCAGTTCCGGCATCAGCCCCAGGCGGCCGGGGGGCTCGGCGCCGGCGCAGGCCAGCGCCGCGTCGGCGTGCGCGGCGACCGCGTCGAACAGATGCCAGGCGGCGGCCTGGCGAGGCCGGTCCAGGCGATCGCAGTCGTCGATCAGCCAGGTGCGGACCGCCGGGTCGTGCACGAAGGCCTCCGGGGGCGAGCCCGGGTCGAGGCGGCGCACGGCGGCCGCGGGCAGCGCGCCCTCGAGTGCGCGCAGCAGGTGGCTGCGGCCGCTCGAGGCCGGGCCCCAGAGGTACAGGAAGCGGGCGCCCGCGCCGCGTTCCGGATCGGCGAGCGCGCGCGCGGCCTCGAGGGCCTCGTGGTTGTCGCCGACCACGAAGGCATCGAAGGTCGGCGGCGGAGGCGGACCGAGGTCGAGGACGAGCTGGGACACGGGCTGGGGGCGGGGAGGGGCGGGCCGGTACAATCCCGGCTCGCGCCATTGTATCGGCCCCGGTCGCGGGGCCCGCCCGCCCCCATGAGCTCCACGCCCCCCAAGCCCGCCGCGCCGCTGACCTACAAGGACGCGGGGGTCGACATCGACGCCGGCGACGCGCTCGTCGAGCGCATCAAGCCGCTCGCCCGGCGCACGATGCGCGAGGGCGTGCTGGCCGGCATCGGCGGGTTCGGCGCGCTCTTCGAGGTGCCCAAGCGCTTCCGCGAGCCGGTGCTGGTGTCCGGCACCGATGGCGTCGGCACCAAGCTGCGGCTGGCCTTCGCGCTCGACCGGCACGACACCGTCGGCATCGACCTGGTCGCGATGAGCGTCAACGACATCCTGGTGCAGGGTGCGGAACCGCTGTTCTTCCTCGACTACTTCGCCTGCGGGCGGCTCGACGTCGACACCGCGGCCCGGGTGGTCGGCGGCATCGCCACGGGCTGCGAGCAGGCGGGCTGCGCACTGATCGGCGGCGAGACCGCCGAGATGCCCGACATGTACCCGGACGGGGAGTACGACCTCGCCGGCTTCGCCGTCGGCTGCGTCGAGAAGTCGGCGGCCATCGACGGCCGCTCGATCGGCCCGGGCGACGCGATCATCGGCCTGGCCTCGAGCGGGCCGCACTCGAACGGCTACTCGCTGGTGCGCCGCGTGATCCAGCGCGCCCACGGCTCGCTCGAGTCGGCCGCGATGGACGCGCCTTTCGGCGCATCGGGCACCTTCGCCGACGCGGTGATGGCGCCGACCCGCATCTACGTGAAGCCGGTGCTGGGGCTGATCGGCGCGCTGCCGGTCAAGGGCATCGCCCACATCACCGGCGGCGGGCTGGTCGAGAACGTGCCGCGCGTGCTGCCCGAGACCTGCCAGGCGGTGCTGCAGCGCTCGGCGTGGACGATGCCGCCGGTGTTCGACTGGCTGCAGCGCGAAGGCGGCATCGCCGACGCCGAGATGCACCGCGTCTTCAACTGCGGCATCGGGATGGTGATCGTGGTCGAGGCCGCGCTGGCCGACGACGCGATCGCGCGGCTGCGCGCCGCCGGCGAGACCGCCTCGCGGATCGGCGAGATCGTGGCGCGGCCCGAGGGTGCGCCCGCCACCGTCGTCGTCTGAGCGCAGCGACGGACGCCGGCCGCAGGGCCCCACGATGCGCAGCGCGCGGCACCCGCCGCCCGGCCGCAGGCGGGACGCGGGCGCGCTGCTGATCGCGGCGGGCTTGGGCTGGTGCGCGGCGGCGCCGGCGCAGGGCACGAGCGAGCCTGTGTCGGCCCCGGCGGCCCCGGCGGCCCCTTCGCCCGCTTCGCCCGCTTCGGCCCCTTCGGACAGCCGGCCCGAGGCGCGGCCCGGCGCCGGCTTCCTGTCGAAGCTGCCCTTCGTGGGCAAGTGGTTCGGCGGCGGCGAGGAGACCGGCAGCGCGGACGGCAGCAAGGTCGCGCCGCACTATGTGCTCGAGGTCGAGGCGCCCGAGCCGGTGGCCCGCCAGATCCGCGAGTTCACGCTGCTCGGCCGCTGGCGCCAGCGTCCCGACTACGACCCGTCGCAGCTGCCGCTGTTCGTGCGGCGGGCCGACCAGGAGGTGCGCGAGCTCCTCGCCGCGGAGGGCTGGTTCTCGCCGACGGTTCGGGTCGCGCAGATCCCCGGCGGCGTGCGCATCGAGGTCGATGCCGGTGAGCGCGCCCGCGTGGCGGGCACCACGCTTCGGCTCGAGGGCGAGCTCGCCGAGCCCGCACATGCCGCGCTGCGCGAGCGCATGGGACGCGAGTGGCTGCTGCCCGACGGCGCCGTGTTCCGCTCGCCCGAGTGGGAGCGGGCCAAGCGCGCGCTGCTCACCGGGCTGCGCGACGGCGGCTTCCTGCGGGCCCGCATCGAGGATTCCGAGGCACTCGTCGAGCGCGAGCGGGCGACCGCGACGCTGGAGGTCGAGGTGCAGTCGGGGCCGCCGCTGTACTTCGGCGCGCTCGACATCGGCGGTCTGCAGCGCTATCCGCGCGACGTGGTCGAAGGCCTCGCGCCGTTTCGCTTCGGCGATCCGTACGACGCCCGCCGGATCACCGACTTCCAGACTCGCCTGAACGGAGCCGGCTGGTTCACCTCGGTCAACGTGCGCCCCGACATGCCGGCGCTCGAGCGCGAGCCCGAGCTGGCCGAGGTGCCGGTGCGCATCGACGTGGTCGAGCGCCAGAGCAAGCGCTGGACGCTGGGCGGGGGCTACGACACCGACCGCGGCGTGAACGTGCTGGCGGCCTGGGAGCACCGCAACGTCGGCGGCATCGGCGTGCAGACGTTCAACGGCATCGAGCTCGACGTCGAGCGGCAGGTCGTGTACTCGACCTGGGAGACGCCGCAGGACGTCCAGGGCTGGCGCTGGCAGTTCGGCGCGCGCGCCGAGCACCGGGACATCCAGAACGACCTGGTCGATGCGGGCTCGGTGTTCGCGTCGCGCAACCGGCGGCGCGGCGAGATCGAGACCGCGCTGTCGCTGCAGTACCAGGCCGAGCGGCAGAACGTGGTGTTCGGACCCGCCGAGGAACGCCTCTACGAGAACCGCGCGCTGGTGCTCGGCTACAGCTGGACGCAGCGCCGGCTCGACTCGCCGATCTTCCCGTCGAAGGGCTACATCGTGTCGGGGCAGCTGTCCGGCGCCTCGTCCTCCCTCGGCTCGGAGCGCTCGTTCGTGCGGGCCTACGGCCTGGCCTACGGGATCGTGCCCCTCGCGGCGGACGGCGGCGAGGCGTTCGGGCGCATCGTGCTGCGCGGCGAGCTCGGCGCGGTGCTGGCCGACGGACGCGACGGCATCCCGTCGGCCAACCTGTTCCGCACCGGCGGCACCAAGTCGGTCCGCGGCTACGGCTCGCAGAGCCTCGGCGTGGCGCTCGGCGAGGCGACGGTCGGCGGCCGCTTCCTGATGGTCACCAGCGCCGAATACCAGCACCTGATCACCCGCGACGTCGCCGCCGCGGTCTTCTACGACTGGGGCAACGCGGCCGATGCGCGCCGCGACCTGTCGCCGGTCTCGGGCTACGGCGTCGGCGTGCGCTGGCGCACGCCGGTCGGGCCGCTGAACCTCGACCTCGCCTGGGGCGAGGCGGTCCGCGACTGGCGGCTGCACTTCTCGATCGGGGTGGTGTTCTGATGGCCGGGCCGGTGTCGCCCGCGCCGCAGCCCGGCCCCGGCCCCGCATCCGGCCGCCCGCCGCGTCGGCGCCTGCGGATCGCGCTGATCGGGCTCGCGGTGCTGGCCGCGCTGACGTCGGTGCTGCTCGGGGCGGCGGCGTCGTGGCTGGGTTCCGAGTCGATGCTGCAGACGGTGGTGGCGCGCGCGGTGGCAGCCAGCGGCGGGCGGCTCGAGGTCGAGGCGCCGAGCGGCTCGCTGCTCGGGACCCTGCGGGCGACGCGCGTGCGCTGGACCGACGGCGCGACGGTGGTCAGCGTCGACGATCTCGCCGTGACGCTCGACTGGCGCGGGCTGCCGGTGCGGCGCCTGCGTGTCGTCGCGGCGAGCGCGGCGCGCGTGGAGGTGTCGACGCCACCGTCGGACGCCCCGCCCGCGCCGCCGGCGTCACTGGCCCTGCCCTTCGGTGTCCGGGTCGACATCGGCGGGCTCGACATCGCCGAACTGCTCGTGCGCAGCGGCGACGCCGAGCCGCTGAAGCTCTCGGCGCTGCACGGGGCGGCGCGCTACGCCGCATCCGCCTGGACCCTCGACGCGCTGTCGCTGCGGGGCGACTTCGGGGCGCTGCGCGCCGACGGCACGGTGCGCGACGCGCCGCCCTTCGCGCTGTCGGCGAACCTGCTGCTCGAGACGCGCGTGCTCGACGAGCCGATCGCGATCGCCTCGAGTGCGACCGGCGACCTGTCGGCCCTCGCGATCGAGGCGCGCACGGTGCTGCGCGAGGCCTCGGCGAACGTGCGGCTGCGGCTCGCCCCGTTCTCGCCGCGCCCGCTGCTCGCGGCCGACGTCGGCATCGCGAACCTCGACCTCGCGCGCTTCGGTGCCGGCCTGCCGGTCACCCGGCTCGAGGGCCGCCTGCAGGGCACCGCGCCGCCCGCCGCCGCCGGGTCGCCGGTCCCCGCGCTGCCCGCGCTCGGCGGCACGCTGAGCCTGCGCAACATGCGCTCCGGCACGCTCGATGCGGCGCTGCTGCCGGTGGAGACCGCGGCGACGCGCTTCGCCTTCGACGGCTCGCTGCTGCGGCTCGACGGGCTCGCGATCGCGGGCCCGCCCGGGCGCCTCGAGGGCGATGCGACGCTGCGGGTGCCCGCGGGCGGCGCACGCGTGCCGACCGAGTTCGCGCTGCGCCTGGCCACGCAGGGCATCGACCTGCAGCGCGCGCACGCCGCGCTGCGGCCCACGGCCCTGCGCGGCGAGGTCCGCGTCGCGCCCGAACGTGGCGGGCTCGGGTTCGATGGCCGCCTGTCCGACGGCGAGCTGTCGCTCGACGCGCAGGCGCTGCTGGTCGGCGAGCGTCTGAGCATCGCGCGGGCCCGGCTGCAGGCGCTCGAGGGCATCGCCGAGTTCGCCGGCAGCGTCGGCATCGCGTCACCGTATCGGTTCGACCTGGCCGGTACCGTCGCGAGGCTCGACCCGGCGCGCTTCGCCGATGTGCCGGAGGGGCTGCTGAACGGGCGCTGGCGTGTCGGCGGCGAGGCCGGCCCGAAGCCCTCCGTCGAGGCCGAGGCCTCGCTGGCCGACAGCCGCTGGCGGGGGCAGGCGCTGTCCGGCCGGGCGAGCGGGCGCTGGCAGCCCGACCGGGTGAGCCGCGTCGATGCGGCGCTGCGCTGGGGCGGCGCCACCGCGAGCGCCCGCGGCGACCTCGGCGCACCGGGCGACCGGCTGGCGGTGGCGATCGACGCGACCCGCCTGCAGGAACTCGATGCGCGGCTCGGCGGGCGTCTCGCGCTCGAGGCCACGCTGCGCGACGCGCTGCGCGAGCCCGGACTCGCCGCCACCGTGACCGGCCGCGAGCTGCGCGTCGAGGACCGGCTGGCCGTGCGCAGCCTGCGTGCGGGCGTGGAGGTCGCACGTCCCGCCGCATTGCGCGAGGTGCTGGTGCGGCTGGGGGTGGTGGAGGCCGCCCCCCCGGCCGCGGTCGCGGGCAAGGCCGAGGCCAAGGTCCCCCGGGGCGGCTGGAACGCCGCCACCTCGGCCCTGTCCGTCACGCTGCAGGCCGACGGCCTGCGGCTCGCCGGTACCCCGGTCGATGCGCTGCGCGTCGAGCTCGCCGGCGACGCCGACCGCCACGGACTCGCGGTCCGCGCGAGCGCACCGGGGCGTGCGGGCTTCGCGATGGATGCGGCGCTGCGCGTCGAGGGCGGGCTCGAGCGCGGCGCGCCGCCGCGCTGGCGGGGACGCCTCGTCGAGGCGTCCAATGTCGTGGCGCCGACTGCGGCTGCTGCAGCCGGCCGAGCTCGCGCTGTCGCGCGAGGCGGCGCGCGCCGGCCCGCTGCGGCTCGAGATCGACGGCGCCGAAGGCGCGCGGCTGCAGCTCGAGACCGCGTCGTGGGAGGCCGGCCGGCTGCGGCTGCAGGGGGCGCTGTCGGCGATGCCGCTGCGCTGGCTCGCGCCCTGGGTCGCCGACTCCGGGCTGAAGGTGAACGAGCCGGACGCGCTGCGCCTGGGCGCGCGCATCGACGTCGCCGGAGCACCGGGCGCGGCGGGCGAACTGCGCGCGCGCATCGAGGCCTTCCGGGAATCCGGCGACCTGAGCATCGAGATGCCGGCGGCCGGCGGCGGCGTCGAGCTGCTGCGCGCCGGGCTGCAGACGCTCGAGGCCCGGATCGACGTCGCCGACGGCCGGATGAGCGCGACCGCATCGATGCGCGGCGGCGCGATCGGCACGCTGCGCGCCGAGGCCCGTGCCCCGCTCGCCTGGACGCCCGCGGGCGCGTTCGACACCGCGGTGGCGCTCGAGGGCAGCGCCGAGCTGTCGGTACCCTCGCTCGCCTTCACCCGCGCGCTCGCCGGGGAGGCCTGGCGCTTCGACGGCGCGCTGCAGGCCCGGCTCGCATTCGCCGGCACCCTGGGCGCGCCCCGCGTGACCGGCCGCATCGAGGGCACACGCCTGGCCGCCGAGCAGCGCGAGCTCGGCATGAAGCTGGTCGACGGCGAGCTGGCCGCGACCATCACCGACAACGCCGTCGTGATCGAGCGCCTGCGGTTCGCCAGCGGGCAGGGCTCGGTGTCGATGACCGGTTCGCTGCGGCCCGACGAGCGCAGCGAGGCGGTGCTGGTGCTCGAGCGCATGCCGATCCCGCTGGGCGCCGGCCAGCGTCTGCTGCTGTCGGGCGAGGCGCGTGCCGCGCTGCGGGGCGGGCTGCTGACGCTGCGCGGCAGGCTGCGTGCCGACGAGGGCGTGATCGAGCTGACCGCGTACGACACGCCGAGCCTGTCTCGCGACGTCGTGGTGGTGCGCGACGCCGCCGAGGCCGCGGCCCGTGCCAGCCGGCGCGCGGCCGAGCGGCGCGGTGCGACGCAGGCCGCCGCGGCCGAGGCCGATCCGGCCGCTGGCAAGGGCTTCCGGATCCTGAGCACCCTCGAGATCGACCTGGGCGACCGGTTCCGCGTCTTCGGCGCCGGCGTCGACGCGCGTCTCGTGGGGCAGCTGACACTGAGCGGGCGGCTGCCCGATGCACCGCGCCTGAACGGCACGGTACGGGTCGCGCAGGGCACCTACACCGGCTTCGGCCAGAAGCTCGAGATCGAACGCGGCGTGCTGGTGTTCAGCGGCCCGGTCGACAATCCGTCGATCGACCTGGTCGCCTACCGGCGCTACCTGCCGGTCGAGGCGGGCGTGTCGCTCTCCGGCACCGCGCGTGTGCCGAAGCTCACGCTGGTGTCCAAGCCCGACGTGCCCGAGCCGGACAAGCTGTCATGGCTGGTGCTGGGCACCGGCTCCGACAGCGCGCGCAGTGGCGGCCAGAACTCCGCCCTGCAGGCCGCAGCCGCCACCATTCTCGCGACGGCCGATCCGAGTCTCGCCGGTCCCGGCATCGCCTCGACCTTCGGGCTCGACGTGCTGTCGGTGCGGACCGCGCAGGTCGGCAGCACCGGCGAGTCGGGGTCGGCCGCGACCTCGGCGCAGGACAGCATCGTGACGCTGGGCAAGCGCCTGACGGACCGGCTGTTCGTGAGCTACGAGCAGAGCCTGCGTGGCCTGCAGAACCTGCTGCGGCTGCAGTACGAGATCACCGAACGGCTGTCGGTGCGGACCAAGTCCGGCACGCAGAACGCGGTCGATCTCCTCTGGACCTACCGCTACGATTGAGAAGCCATGAATGAACCTACTGCGCGTCCCGATCCGACGCCTGCGGTGCTCGCCGTAAATCACGTACGGCTGCGCTCCTCGACGTCGGCTCGGGCCTGCTCGCTACGGTTCCTTCACGGCTTCTCGAGGGCGCGCGCCGCGGCGTCGGCCAGGGCCTCGACCGGCGCGTCGACGTGCACGGTCACCGCGTCCTGCGGCGCCTCGAGCGCCTCGAACTGGCTGGCGAGCAGGCTCGCCGGCATGTAGCGGTGCTGCCGCTGCGCGAGCCGTGCCGAGATCAGCTCGAACGAGCCGGCCAGGTGCACGACGCGCAGCCCGGGCAGCCGCTCGGCGAGCGCGGCGCGGTAGCGCGCCTTGAGCGCCGAGCAGGCGAGCACCACCGGCTCGCCCTTGGCGATCGAGTGGCGCATCACCGCATTGAGGCGTGCGAGCCAGGGCGCGCGGTCGGTGTCGTCGAGTGGCGTGCCGGCGCGCATCTTCTCGACGTTGGCCGGCGGATGGAAGTCGTCGGCATCGACGAAGCGCGCGCCGAGCCGCCGTGCGAGCGCCTCGCCCACCGAGGTCTTGCCGCAGCCGGACACGCCCATCACGACCACCGCGAGCGGCGCGCCGGCGACCGGCGCAGGCAGCCGTGCACCGCCCGGGTCGGCGGCGTCGCGCGGATCGCAGCTGCGGCTCACTTCGTCTTGACGGCGTGGCCGCCGAATCCCTTGCGCATCAGCGACAGCAGCCGGTTGCCGACGTCGGCGCGGCCCTGCGATGCAAAACGGCTCATCAGCGCGAGCGCGATGACCGGCGCGGGCGTGCCCTGGCGCACCGATTCGTCGACGGTCCAGCGGCCCTCGCCCGAGTCGGCCACGTAGGGCGCGACCGAGTCGAGCGCGTCCGGGTCGCGCAGCGCGTCGACGGTCAGGTCGAGCAGCCACGAGCGGACCACCGAGCCGTGCCGCCAGAGTTCGCCGACGGCGGCGAGGTCGAGGTCGAACTCGGTCTTGCCCTCGAGCAGCGCGAAGCCCTCGGCGTAGGCCTGCATCGCGCCGTACTCGATGCCGTTGTGGATCATCTTCACGAAGTGGCCGCTGCCGGGCGGCCCGCAGTGCAGCCAGCCCCGGTCGGGCGCGGGCGCCAGCAGCCGGGCGATCGGCGCGAGCCGTGCGGCGGCCTCGGCGTCGGCGCCGTACATCAGGCAGTAGCCGTTCGCGAGACCCCAGACGCCGCCCGAGACGCCGCAGTCGGCGAAGCGCAGTCCGTGCGCCTCGAGCTCGCGGGCGTGGCGCTGCGAGTCGAGGTAGTTCGCGTTGGCGCCGTCGACGATCAGGTCGCCGGGCGCGAGCCGCGCGACGAGCTCGGCCAGCGCCGTCTCGCTCGGCTCGCCCGCCGGCAGCATCAGCCAGACCGTGCGAGGCGCCGGCAGCGCGGACACCGCGTCGGCGAGGCTCGCGTGCAGCACGACGCCGGGCTCGTCGGCGAGCGCCGCGCGCGCCTCGGGCTGCGCGTCGAAGCCGTGCACGTGCGCGCCGCCGCGGGCGAGGCGCCGCGCCATGTTCGCGCCCATGCGGCCGAGGCCGACCATCGCGAGCGTCGGGGCAGGGGTGAGGGGGTCAGCGTTCATGGGCGGCGATGATAGCGGACACCCGCTCGAGCGCGTCGGGGGCGAGGCAGTCGAGCGCCTCGCGCGCACGCATCGAGCGCAGCCAGGTGAGCTGGCGCTTGGCGAGCTGGCGCGTGGCCGCGATCGCCTCGTCGACGAACTGCCGATGCCGCGCTGCGCCCCCCGCGCCGGTCTCGAGGTCGTCGAGATAGGACCAGGCCTGGCGGTAGCCGACGCAGCGCATCGACGGCATCGCCGGCGCGAGGTCGCCGCGGGCGCGCAGGGCGCGCACCTCGTCGAGGAAGCCGGCGGCGAGCATCGCCTCGAAGCGCGTGGCGATCCGCGCATGCAGCACCGCACGGTCCGAGGGCTCGAGCGCGATCGTCGCCAGCCGCGGCGGCGGGCCGTCGGCCGCGCGGGTGCCGATCAGCGCCGACATCGGCCGGCCGGTGAGGGCGTGCACCTCGAGCGCGCGCTGCACGCGCTGCGAGTCGCCCGGCTCGAGGCGGGCCGCGGTGATCGGGTCGATGCAGGCGAGCCGCGCGTGCAGCGCGGGCCAGCCGTCGCGCGCAGCCTCGGCGTCGAGCGCGGCACGCACCGCGGGGTCGGCCTGCGGCAGTTCGTCGAGCCCCTCGGCCAGCGCCTTCGCGTAGAGCATCGTGCCGCCGACCAGCAGCGGCAGCCGGCCGCGTGCCCGGATGTCGACGATCAGCCGGCGCGCATCGGTGGCGAACGCGGCCGCCGAGTAGGCGGCGGTGGGCGCGATCGTGTCGATCAGGTGGTGCGGCACCGCGGCACGCTCGGCGGCGGTCGGCTTGGCGGTGCCGATGTCCAGGCCCCGGTAGACCAGCGCCGAGTCCACGCTGACGATCTCCAGCGGCAGGCGCTCGGCCAGCGCCATGGCGATCGCGCTCTTGCCCGAGGCGGTCGGGCCGAGCAGCAGGATCGCGTCGGGGCGCGCGGCGCCCGCGGGGCCGCCGGTCGGCGGAGCGCCGGTCGCGGGGCCGCTCATCGCGCCGCCGCGGGCAGCGGCCCCGCGTCCACGCCGCCGTGTCGGCGCACCAGCGTCTGCGCGACCACGGCCGCGGCCACGCCGGCGGCGGCGACCATGCCGGCCATCGGCAGCGCGCTGCCGTCGTGCAGCCGCCCGATCAGCGCCCCCGCGCAGGCCGCGACCACGTTCTGAACGAAGCCGGTCATCGCAGCGGCCGCGCCCGCGTGCCGCGGGAAGGGGGCCACCGAGCCGGCCTGCCAGGCCGACTGGCTCAGCCCGTGGCCGAAGACGAAGAGGCACTGCGGCACGATCACCGCCGCGACGTGGTCGATGCGGGCCAGCGCGAGGGCGAGCATCGTGCAGCCGGCGACGGCGGCGATGCCGGTGGCCACGCCGATCGTGCGCTGCACGCCCAGGCGCGGCAGCACCCGCCGCACCGACAGCGTGCCGAGCAGGAAGCCGGTGGTGACGACGGCGAATGCGAACCCGAAGGCCGCGGGCGACATGCCGTGCACGCCGCCGAAGACGAACGAGGCCTCGGACAGGAAGGAGAACAGGCCCCAGTACATCGCGGTGCCGATGAGCGTGAAGCCGAGCCAGGTCCGCGAGCGCAGCACGCTCGCGTAATTGGCGATCATCGGACCGGGGCGCATCGCGTCTCGCGCCGGCTCGAGGTTGCTCTCGCGCAGCCCGCGCACGCAGAGCACGGCGGCGCCGAGCGCGAAGGCGGTCATCGTGGCGAAGGCCGCGCGCCAGCCGAACTGCGCGGCGAGCAGGCCGCCCGCGATCGGTGCGGCCAGCGGCATCAGCGCGACCCAGCTCATCGCCAGCGCCAGCCGCCGCGCGCCGGTCGCCGGGTCGTAGCGGTCGCGCACGATGGCGCGGGCGCACACCACGGTGCAGCAGGTGCCGACCGACTGCAGCAGCCGCCCGGCGAGCAGCAGCCCGAGCGAGCCCGCGCTCATCGCGAGCACCGAGCCGGCGACGTAGGCGAGGAGGCCCGCCAGCACCACCGGACGCCGGCCGAAGCGGTCCGACAGGGGGCCGGCGAGGAGCTGCGTGAACGCGAAGCCGAGGATGTAGACCGACAGCGTCGCCTGCACCGCGCCCGCGCCCAGCGCGAGGCCGGCGGCGATCGAGGGCATCGACGGCAGGTACAGGTCGGTCGACAGCGGCTGGAAGGCGATCAGCGTCGCGAGCAGCAGCACGACGCGACGGTCTTCGCGGCGGTGTTCCAGGGCCGTCTGCGCGCGGGACCCGGCGGGCGGGGACCCGGCGGACGCGGGCTCGGCGGGCATGGCGCTCAACGCCCGCGCAGGAACCAGCGGTCGAGCTCGGCCATCGGCAGCTGCACCCAGGTCGGCCGGCCGTGGTTGCACTGGTCGGCACCCGCGGTGGTCTCCATGTCGCGCAGCAGTGCGTTCATCTGGGCGAGCGACAGCGCCTGGTTGGCGCGGACCGCGGCGTGGCAGGCCATGGTCGCCAGCAGCGCGTCGCGGCGCTCGGCGAGCAGGCGGCTGGCGCCGTGCTCGGCGAGGTCCGCGAGGACCGAGCGCGCGAGCGCGACCGGGTCGCCCGCGGCGAGCGCGGCCGGCACCGAATGCACCGCGATCGCACCGTCCTCGAGCGCCACGAGGTCCAGGCCGAGCGCGAGGAGCGCGTCGCGCTCCTCCTCGGCGGCGCGCCGCTCGTGCGCGTCGGCCGCGAAGGCGGGCGGGATCAGCAGCGGCTGCGCGGGCACCTCGCGTGCGTCCAGCCCGGCCTTCAGGCGCTCGTAGACCACGCGCTCGTGCGCGGCATGCATGTCGACCACCACCAGGCCGTGCGCGTTCTGCGCGAGCACGTACACGCCGTGGACCTGGCCGATCGCGAAGCCCAGCGGCGGGAGCCCGGCGGCGGCGGTGGCGGCGGCGGTGGCGGCGGTGTCGGAGGCGGTCGTGGCGTCGGCCGAGGCGGTCGGACCCGGTGCCCGCATCGCGTCGCGCGGATCCCGGTGTGCCGCGTCGCGGGCACGGGCGCCCCCGTAGGTCCCCGCGTCGAGGCCCGCGTCGGCGCCGGTCGGCGCATCCGGCGCCAGGAAGCGCATCAGCGGGCCGATCGACTGCGGTGCCGCGGCCAGCGGCAAGGTTGCCTGCCAGCCCGGCCGGGCGACGTCGGAGGCGGGCCAGCGGTCGGCGCCCGACGGGTCGCGGCCGACCCCGCGTCGCGGCGTGCCGCCGACGTCCGAGGCGCCCGGCAGGTCCGCACCCGCTGCGCCGACACCCGGAGGGCCCGCGTGTCCGGAGCCGGTGGGCCCGATCCCTGCGATCCCTGACCCCGCGATCCCCGCCCCGGCGAGCCCAGTCCCTGCGAGCCCAGTCCCGGCGAGCCCCGTCCCGGGTGCCGCGCCGCGCACCGTCGACGCCACCCCGTCGGCCGCCGCGCCCACCCGCAGCGCCTCGCGCACCGCGTGGAACACGAACGAGTGGATCGAGCGCGCATCGCGAAACCGCACCTCGGTCTTGGCCGGATGCACGTTGACGTCGACCTCGACCGG
>JAIYAG010000044.1 GCA_027489195.1 Burkholderiales bacterium
GTCGAGCACCGCCGAGCGGGTGATCCGCGCGAGGATCGCCGACTGCACGACCGCGAGCGAGACCGCCGGCAGCACCAGCGCCTTGAGCGCCGGTCCCGCGCCCGCGGCCCAGCCGGGGAAGCCGCCGGCGGCGAACCAGCGCAGGTGCACCGCGAACAGCAGGATCAGCAGGATGGCGAACCAGAAGTTGGGGATCGCGATGCCGACCTGGGTCAGGCCCATGACACCGACGTCGCCCGCCCGATGGTGGCGCGAGGCCGCGTACACGCCCGCCGACAGCGCGAGCACGACGGTGATCGACATCGCCATCAGCGCGAGCGGCACGGTGAGCGCGAGCCGCTCGACGATCAGGTCGGCGACCGGCGAGCCGTACGCATGGCTCAGGCCGAGCTCGCCGGTCAGCATGCCGCCCAGCCAGGCCAGATAGCGCTCGATCGGCGCACGGTCGAGCCCGAGCTTCGCACGCAGCGCGGCGACGGCCTCGGGCGCGGCATCCGGACCCATCATCATCTGCGCGGCGTCGCCGGGCAGGATCTCGAGGACGAGGAAGACCACGACCGACGCGCCGAGCAGCGTGGCCACCAGGGTCGCGAAGCGCTTGAGCAGGAACAGCTTCATCGGCGCGGGAACGCGGAACGGGTCGTCGGGGCGGGGGTCGCACGCATCATAGCGTCCCGTCCCGCGCCGACGCGGCGACGGCCGCTAAGGCGGCGGATCGGCCGACGGCTCGGACACCGCCGCGGGCACCGTGCCGGTCTCGGGCCAGCGCACGCGCACGACCCGCCAGGCAATCAGGCCGATCGACATCAGCCCGATCGAGGCCGCCGCCAGCCCGAGCGCCGAATGCATCACCAGCGGTGCGATCACGCCGGCCACCAGCCCGTTGGCGACGCTGCCGATGGTCGCCTGCAGCGACGAGGCCATGCCGCGCCGCTCGGGGAACAGGTCGAGCACCATCAGCGTGACCACCGGCACCATCAGCGACCAGCCGAACGAGTAGCCGGCGATCGGCAGCATCGCCCAGGCCGCATGCGGCTCGAACAGCAGGTTCAGCACCAGGTTCAGCCCGGCGGCGGCCACCATGATCCGGAAGCCCCGATGCACCTGCACGCGCGGCTCGACGCGCCCGGCGAGCCGCCCGCTCGCGAAGGCCCCGGCCATGATCCCGGCGATGCTGATGACGAAGAACCAGAAGAACTGCGTGGGCCGCAGGCCGAGGACGTCGCCGAGGAAGGCCGGTGCCGACAGCACGTAGAGGAACATCCCGTTGAAGGGCACGCCGGAGGCGAGCGCCAGCAGCAGGAAGCGCGGGCTCGAGCCGAGCTGCAGGTAGCCGCGCATCAGGTCGCGGGCCCGGAAGGGCTGCGCCTGCGATGGATGCAGCGACTCGGGCAGCCAGCGCCAGCTGACGCCCCACAGCACCACGCCCACGGCGGCCAGGAACCAGAAGATCGCGTGCCAGCCGGCGTGCACGAACAGCCAGCCGCCGACGATCGGCGCGACCGCGGGCGCGACGCCGAAGTAGATCGTGATCTGCGACATCACCCGCTGCGCGTCGACCGGCGGGAACAGGTCGCGCACGATCGCGCGCGACACCACCATGCCGGCGCCGGTCGACAGGCCCTGCAGCGCGCGGAACGCGATCAGCCAGCCGACGTGCGTGGACAGCGCGCAGCCGATCGAGGCGAGCGCGAACACGCCGGTGCCCACCAGCACCACCGGTCGCCGCCCGAAGCTGTCCGCCAGCGCGCCGTGGAAGAGGTTCATGAAGGCGAACCCGAACAGATAGGCCGACAGCGTCTGCTGCATCTGCACCGGCGTGGCGCCCACGTCGGCGGCGATGCCCGCGAACGCCGGCAGGTAGGTGTCGATCGAGAACGGACCGACGGTGCCGAGCGCGGCGAGCAGCATCGCCAGCGCCCAGCGCGGACCGCGCCACAGCGTGGCGGCGTCCGGATGCACGCTCAGTCCCCGAGCGCGGCGCGCGTGTCGCGGTAGGCGTCGGCGCGCACCCCGCCGAGCGCGACCGCGCGGTCGGCGGCCGCGCGGGCCCCGCCGACCTCGCCCTGCGCGGCGAGCGCGCGCGCGAGGTTGTTCCAGGCGTCGGCGAAGGCCGGATCGGCCACGAGGGCCGCGCGGTAGTCGACGGCGGCGCCGGCCGCGTCGCCGCGCGCGAGACGCGCGTTGCCGCGGGCGAAGCGGCCGATGCGGCCCGCCGGCCAGCGGGCGACGAGCGCGTCCCAGCCGGGCGCCGCCGCCGGCGCGTCCACACGCTCCAGGCCGGCGAGCGCACGTGCGGCACGGGCCTCGTCGGCCGAGGCCGGGAGCCGGTCGGGCGGCGTCACCGCCATCGCCCAGCGGCCGCCGCGCGCCCAGGTCCGATCGAAGGTCGACAGCCGCATCGTGTCCGCGGCGACCTCGCCCGAGTGCAGCACGACCTCGCCGCGCGCCAGGTCCACGCCGATCAGCACCGCGTAGTGCCAGCGCGGAAAGGCCTCGAGCCCGAGGTTCTGCAGCACGACCACCGGGCGACCCGCGGCGAGCTCGGCGCGCAGCGCGTCGAGCGAGGGCGCGAGCTCGGTCGCGAGCAGCCCCTGGCGGCGCGTCGCGGCGAGCATCTCGGCCTGCAGCGCACCGTGCAGGCCGGGCACGAACACGCTGGCCGCGAGCGCCTCGACGCCGACCTCGCGGCCGGCCGCCGCCATCGCCATCGCGAGCGACGCGGGCCCGCACTGCCAGTCGGGCTGCGCGACGAAGGGCACGCCGGCGAGGCGCAGCGGGTCGGGCAGCGGCGCGGCGGTCGTCCCGGCGCCCTGCACGGACGCCGGTGCACGGCTCGCGGCCCCCTCCGCCCCCCGGGCCGGGCCGCCGGTGGTGCAGGCCGACAGACCCGCGCAGGCCAGGAGCGCCACGAGCGCCGCCCGGGCCGAGCGCGCCGCGCCGCGCCGCGGGCCGCGGGCGGGCGCGACGTGCGCGTCCGGCATCGGCCCGCGGCGCGGACTCAACGGACCGAGCGCGTGAACGGGAAGATCTTCGTCAGGCCGAGGATGTCGGTGATCAGCAGGATGATGAAGACCGCGAACAGCACGCCGATCACGCTCGAGCCACCGGCGGGCAGCCGCTCGACCTGCCCGGCGAGGCGCTCCACCTCGTCGTCGGTGAGCGCATCGACCCGCTCGCGGGCGGCGCGCGGGTCGACGCCCAGCGTCTCGAGCCGGCTGCGCACGTCATCGCGGTCGAGCAGGGCGCGCAGCGTGTCGCGATCGATCGGGACACCGGGCGCGGGCGCCTCGGTGCGCAGCACTTCCTCGGTCCCCACGACCCGGGCCGACGCCGGCGCCGGGATCGAGATCGCGAGCGTGGCCAGCGCAAGGGGGGCACATACCGTTCGCGCGAAGGTCGTGTTCATCGTGCTGCCTCTCGTGTCGATGCGGCCGGAGCCGGAAGCGATCGAGGCTAGCATCGTGCCGCGATCCGGTACAACCCGCCGCCAAGCGGCCGGCCGTCCTACCCGCACCGACGGCACGGCACACCCCGGGGCCGCTGCTATGCTTGCCCCGCCCCGAGTCCCGGACCCGCAGAGGAGGCCCGCCCATGACCCGACGCAGAGACTGCCTCATCGCCGGCGGCGCGCTCCTGGCCGCAGGCGCCCTGCCCGGCCGGGTACTCGGACAGCCCGCCCCCTCGCTCCCGTCCGGCCCTGCTTCGGACGGCGAGCCGGCGCGCCGCCCCGACGTCGTGTACGTGCCGACGCCGCAGGATGTCGTCGACGAGATGCTCGCGATCGCGTCGGTCGGACCGGACGACGTGCTGTACGACCTCGGCTCGGGCGACGGTCGGATACCGATCACCGCCGCAAAGCGCTGGGGCACGCGCGGCCTGGGCGTCGACATCGATCCGCAGCGCATCGCCGAGGCCAACGCCAACGCCATGGCGGCCGGCGTCACCGGTCGCGTGCGCTTCGTGCAGGGCGACCTGTTCGCGATGGACCTGTCGCCCGCCACGGTGATCACCCTCTACCTGCTGCCCGCGCTCAACGTGAAGCTGCGTCCCAAGCTGCTCCAGCTCAAGCCCGGCA
>JAIYAG010000048.1 GCA_027489195.1 Burkholderiales bacterium
CGCGCGGCCTCGGCCAGCGCGCGCCGGAAGCGGCGGCCCGGGAAGAAGTAGGCGTTGGCGATCAGCACCTCGCGGCGGGCCCCGCCCAGCGCCTTGAGGTAGGCACGCTCGATCGCGCGGCGGTTGGCGAGGTTGTCGCGCAGCACGAGCATCGCGCGCACGCCGGCGGGCGCGCGGCGCCGGTCGGTCGGCGGGTCGTCGCCTGCCGGCTCGCTGCGCGGCGGCTCGGTGCGCGGCCGCTCCAGCCCGAGGGCCCGCAGCGGCGACCGGCCGACGGACACCTGCGCCCACAGCCGACCCATCGACGCGTGCACCGAAGCCGCGACCGGACCGGTCAGGCGCACCGCGTAGTCGAGCCGCGGATGCTCGAGCACGCCGTGGTTGGGATCCTCCAGGTCGTCGAGCACGTTGATCCCGCCGACGAACGCGATGTGCCCGTCGACGGTGGCCTGCTTGCGGTGCAGCCGGCGCAGCCGCTCGCGATCGAGCGTCAGCCAGCGGCCCATCGGCGCGTAGACCTCGATCTGCACGCCCGCCCGCTCGAGCTGCCGAGCGATCGCCTGCGGCAGCTCGCGCGTGCCGTAGCCGTCGATCAGCAGCCGCACCGCGACGCCGCGCTCGGCCGCCCGCGCGAGCGCGGCCGCGATCCGCTGCCCGGCCGGGTCGCCGGCGAAGATGTAGGTCTCGAGCCTGACTTCGGTGACGGCGGCATCGATCGCGGCCTCGAGCGCCGGAAAGAACTCCGCGCCCGACTGCAGCAGCCGCACCTCGTTGCCGTCGACCGGACGCGGCCTCAGCCGGTCGATGAGGCGGGTCCCGCCGGGGTCGGCCGTCATCGTGCCGGCCGCCCGCTCAGCGCAGCTGCAGGTCGGCGACCAGCGGCGCGTGGTCCGACAGCCGCGCCCAGGCCGGCCCGCGCAGCACGTCCGCGCCCTCGAGCTCGAAGCCGCGGGTGTAGATGCGGTCCATCCGCAGCCACGGCACCAGCGCGGGGAAGGTGCGCGCCGACCCCATCACCTCGGTGACCTGGAGCGCCTCGACGAAGCGCCGCGAGAGCCGGTCGCGCCAGTCGTTGAAGTCGCCGGCGATCAGCAGCGGCGCGCGCCGCGGCACCTCGCGCACGATCCAGTCGACCAGCGCATCGGCCTGCCGGTCGCGGCTGCGGGCGAGCAGCCCGAAGTGGATGACGAAGCAGTGCACGTTGCGCCGCTGCACGCGCACCACGCAGTGCAGCACGCCGCGCTTCTCGAGCGCATGGTCGGAGAAGTCGCGGTTCTCGCGCCGCACGATCGGGAAGCGCGACAGCAGCGCGTTGCCGTGGTGGCCGTGCAGGTAGTTGGCGTTGCGTCCGTAGGCCGTCTCGAAGGTGTGCTTGAGCGTGGGGGAGCGCGCGAGGAACTGGTCCTGCGGCTCGCCGGGCCACTTGTCCTCGAAGCGGTTCGCATGCCGGTCGTTCTTGCCCTGCACTTCCTGCAGGAAGATCAGGTCGGCGTCGAGCTCGTGCAGGCGCCCGCGCAGCTCGTGCACGCTCGAGACGCGGCGCAGCCCGAAGAGGTCCCGGATCACGCCCTTGTGGATGTTGTAGGTGGCGACCCGCAGCCCGCCGCCGTCGTGCGCCTCGGCGGGCCCGTCGTCGACGGGATCGGACGACTCGCTCATCCCCGAACCGCGCGCACGGGCAGCTGCCGGATGGCCTCGACGTTCGACATCGAGAAGCACCGGCCCGCGGCCTCCTCCCACGGCAGCCAGCGGTACTGCAGGTGCTCGCGCGGCGCGATCCGCACCGGGAGCGCGGCCGGCACCCGCAGCCCGAAGACATGCTCGGTGTTGTGCGTGACGCCCTCGGGATACCGGTGGCGCCACTGCGGGTAGATCTCGTAGCGGTTGCGCACGCCCCAGTCCTCGAGCACGCAGCCCGCCCCCGCCGCGTCGAGCCCGGTCTCCTCCAGCACCTCGCGCCGGCAGGTCTCGACGAGCGGCTCGTCGAGCAGGTCCTTGCTGCCGGTGACCGACTGCCAGAAGCCGGGATGGTCGGCCCGCTCGAGCAGCAGCACCTCGAGCCCGGGCGTGTGGATCACGACCAGGACCGACTCGGGGATCTTCGTGCCCATCCTGACCGCCGATCGCGCCGGCCCGCCCGTCAGGCCTTCGCCTCGGGCACCTTCGGCTCGACCGCGCGCAGCCGGATGTGCAGTTCCTTGAGCTGCTTCTCGTCGACCGGCGACGGCGCCTGCGTGAGCAGGTCCTGCGCCCGCTGCGTCTTCGGGAAGGCGATGACGTCGCGGATCGACTCGGCGCCGGCCATCATCGTGACGATGCGGTCCAGCCCGAAGGCGATGCCGCCGTGCGGCGGCGCGCCGTACTGCAGCGCGTCGAGCAGGAAGCCGAACTTGGCGCGGGCCTCCTCGGCGTTGATCTTGAGCGCGCGGAACACCTTGCTCTGCACCGCCTCGCGGTGGATCCGCACCGAGCCGCCGCCGATCTCCCAGCCGTTGAGCACCATGTCGTAGGCCTTGGCCACGCAGCGGCCCGGGTCGGTCGCCATGTAGTCCTCGTGGCCGTCCTTCGGTGCGGTGAACGGATGGTGGACCGCGACCCAGCGGTCCTCGGCCTCGTCGTGCTCGAACATCGGGAAGTCGACGACCCACAGCGGCTGCCACGAGGCCTCGAACAGCCCGTGCTTGCGGCCGAATTCCGAGTGCCCGATCTTCACGCGCAGCGCGCCCAGGGCGTCGTTGACGACCTTGGCCTTGTCCGCGCCGAAGAAGACGATGTCGCCGTCGCGCGCGCCGGTCTTGGCGAGCAGCGTGTCGAGCGCGGCATCGTGCAGGTTCTTGACGATCGGCGACTGCATGCCGTCGCGGCCCTTCGAGGCGTCGTTGATCTTGATGTAGGCCAGGCCCTTGGCACCGTAGATGCCGACGAACTTGGTGTACGCGTCGATCTCGCTGCGCGGCATCTCGGCGCCGCCGGGCACGCGCAGCGCGACCACGCGCCCGCCGTCCATCTGCGCCGCCGCCGAGAACACCTTGAAGTCGACGTCGCGCATCGCGTCGGTCATCTCGGTGAACTGGAGCTTCACGCGCAGGTCGGGCTTGTCCGAGCCGTACAGCCGCATCGCGTCGGCGTAGGTCATCGTCGGGAACTGGCCCGAGAGCTGCACGCCCTGCACGTCGCGGAACACCGTGCGGATCATCTCCTCGAAGATCGCGCGGATCTCGACCTCGTCGAGGAACGAGGTCTCGCAGTCGATCTGCGTGAACTCGGGCTGGCGGTCAGCGCGCAGGTCCTCGTCGCGGAAGCACTTGGTGATCTGGTAGTAGCGGTCGAAGCCCGCGACCATCAGCAGCTGCTTGAAGAGCTGCGGCGACTGCGGCAGCGC
>JAIYAG010000149.1 GCA_027489195.1 Burkholderiales bacterium
ATCCCAAGCTGGTTCTGGTTCAGTTGTCGCAACCCGATGGAACGCCTGCGCAGCTGGACATTTCGGTGCTGTTCAACAAGTTGACCGGACTCACCTGGCCCGCGGTCGCCGACTTGAGTCTCTCGAGGGGACAAGTTTCATGGCTCCCGGGAAGCCAACGCCTGTCATGGCAGAACCAGGTCTTCGATACAGGCCTGCATGCCAGCGTCATTACCAAGATTCTGTTCCTTCCGGAAGTCAAGCTGGATGTCGCGATCATCGCCGACGCGATGCCGCCTGCGAAGAACGGCCTGAGTGCCACAGCACGATTCACGGGCCCGATCGACTGGGACTTCATTCAATTCACTGGAACAGGCACACAGGGCTCGAGCCTAGGGCCGTCTGCAACCATTGACACGCGCGATGTCAAGACGCCATTCCGCATAGAAGCGGGCGTGAGGCTGTTCGGGATCGACCTTGGCGACGTACATATCGCGGTTGGCAAGAACAGCATGACCGGCAGCTTTGACATCGCGCTTGACGGAACTCCGCTTGCGCGCGGCGCGAATGCCGCCAACCCTGCCGCGGGCAAGACGGTTGCATTCACTTGGGCGAACAACAAGTTCAGGGTTGATCATTGGCCATTGGACGACATCGCGCTGCCCAAGTTCGAACTGAAAGATCTGAAGGGAAGCGGCGGATGCAGCCAGATCATCATGGATGCGCTGCCGATTGACACGAAGTTCAAGCTTGCTGCCAGCCTGGAAATCTCGCCTGCGGCCAATGGCAAGGCCGCCACCCTGGACATACAACTGAACGGCACGTTCGAGCTTCGCACGACCAGTAGCGCCTATCAGACAAGTCCCTTGATGACCGCCTCCGTCGCCAACGCAACGCTGCAGGTGCCGATGCCTACGAGCGGAGGATACGATTGGGCCGATCTGGCCCGGTCGCTCGCGCAAGCCATACAAGGCGCGACGCAGAGTATTGTCGACAACCTTTTGCTCGACCCGGAGAACCTAGCGAAGCTCAGTGCGGTGGCAGGCGGGAAATGGGCGTTAGCAAACGCCGTCGATTACCTGGTATGCCGAGGAATGACTCGAGCGGCGGCGAACGCAGCCGTCTCGGCCGCTACATCGGCTGTGGTCGGAGTGGTAAACGCAGTGTGTGCCGGAGGTTCGGCAATTGCTGTAGGCGGAGCAATTGCCCGTATTCACGGCGGGCAGGTCACAAACGACGACACGCAGCCGATTGCAACGCAGTCGGTACCGACTAAGCCGGTAGTGCCGGTCCTGACCTTCGACACCGATTCGCTTCAGATCGACTGGACTGGATCACCGACCGCAAACATTTCGCTCTTCGGCGTGTCGTTGCGCGGCAGTGTCAGCGGTGACCATCCCACGTCAGCGACCGCGAGCACGAACACCAAAGTGCCGATCGCAGATCTTCAATTGGGACAAACCTACTCGGCGACGATTATCGGCGCTGGGCCTGGCGGACGGGGACCAGCAAGCGATTCCGGGTCGTGCTTTCTGGTCGGTGCGCCTGTCCTGAATCCCCTGGCACTGAAAGACTCCACGCTCGAGGTCACGTGGTCGCCTGATCCGCATGCGAACGGATTCGAACTTCGGGTGGTTGATTCGAACGCAGCGGCCCTGCTGCCGACTCCGACGATCAAGCTGGCAGCCGGCTCTGCAACGATTCAAGGATCGGCGATCGAGCGCGGCGGCGTTGTGCAGGTTCAGGGTCGTGCCATTGCTCCAAACTGCCTGGGGCCATGGAGCCTGCCGGTTCAAATAGCGATATTGCCTGCGCCAATCGTCAAGGCGCGTTCGGAGTCGACGCAACTTGTGCTGTCGTGGTCGGATGTTCCTGGCGCGACGTCGTATACCGTCGTCATCGGCGACTCAAGTGGTCAGAGCCTGAGTCCGCAACCGCAAATCGACTATCAGTCGACTTCGTCCGGGATGCAAGAAGCGACAGTGTCGGGTGCGGGCATCAGCAGCGGAGCGCAGCTCATTGCATTCGTCCGAAGCGATAAAGCAGCTGCCGTTGGCAACGCCGCTCGCGTGCCCGTGACACTGACCTTCATCGTCCCGCCGAAAAACCTGGATGTCGTATTCGACGTTGCCGCTCAACGGCTAGACGCGAGTTGGGACTCCGTTCCGAACGCTACGGGTTACGCATTGCAAGTTCGGGATACGCAAGGCCATGCACTGGTGGTGCAACCGGTCATCAGTGTCTCCGGACTTACAGCGACGGTCGCGACCGACAAGTTGACTGCAAATTCTGACTATCTGATCGCTATACGTGGAACGAGCTCCGATTCCAATGGCGAGTGGGCGACGTCGACATGCTCACTGGCCATCCTTGCTGCGCCTGGCGGCGTTGCGCTGGTCAATTCAGCGATGTCCAGTACGGTCACCTGGCAAGTGGTTCCGGGCTCCTCCAACTACGAGGTTTCTGTGCTTTCGGGTGGCTTGACGTTGCCGCTGCATCCGGTAATTGACATGGCCGGGCCGTCGGCAACAATCGCCGCAGCCGACCTTACTGCCGGGCAAGCCTACGACATACAGGTTCGTGCTACACGACCAAACGCTACAGGACCGTGGAGTCCGCCTGTTCGCCTGCTTCGACAATTGCTTTTCGTGCCGACCAAGGTTGCACCGCCAGGTTGGGTGGCGCTCGGAGCTATCGGGCAACAACTGAGCTACGACCCGATGATCACGTCGTTCGCAGGTCGAGTCTGGGTTATTGCAACCACGAGTTCAAGCTCTACATGCACCGTTCGCTCAACGGCGGACGGCATTACCTGGACTCAGCATCCGGACGCGCCTTTTGCGATGAGAACACGCGCCGGGTGTGTCACGTTCGCGGGGAAGATCTGGATCTTGGGTGGCGAACTGGTTTTTGGCGGCGTTGCGAACGATGTCTGGACGACGACGGACGGCGACTCCTGGACACAGGTCACAGGATGGTCTCAATGGAGCGCACGCGGAGGGCATTCAGCGCTGATCCATCAGAACAAGCTTTGGGTCATGGCCGGCCGCGACGGAAACGGTCGAGGCTTGAATGACGTGTGGTCATCCATCGATGGAGTGACCTGGATTCAAGCTCAGCCGAGTGCGGCCTGGAGTGCGCGGGTATCTGCCTCAGTGGCAGTACTAGGCAGCGCAATGTTGATGATGGGCGGCACGCTTTATGGCAACAGCCTTCAGGACATCTGGACGTCGGCTGACGGCGTCAACTGGTCGAAGTTGGCGGCTCCTCCCTGGCGTGGTCGATCCTCAGCCGCAGTCGTAACGTATCGCGGCGTTCTCTACCTGTCGGGGGGAATCAACGCGAACACCCAAGAGTTGGCAGACATGTGGAGTACCACTGACGGGATTACCTGGAACCAAGTCGACTCGGCGGGCCCATGGGGCCCCCGCGGCCAACACGCCATGGCGCAATTGCAGAACGGATTCGTCTTGGTTGGCGGATCCCGGATCGACATGGTCTGGATGTATCGGCCCTAGCGGTTCGCTCTCTAGACCTAAGTTGCCGTTCGCCGATCCACGGACTCATGATCCGCTCCGGGATTCCGGACCATCCGAAGCGTTAGTCTTCGGCGCCTTTGGCACTTGGCCGATCGGCCAAGTGCCTTGATTTCCGGGCGAACTCCCCGGGCGATGCATATCCGTGAGCCATGTGAGGCCGACTCTCATTGTAGTTCTGCCTCCAGGCCTCGATCGAGGCCCTGGCCTCGGCCATCGAGGCGAACCAATGCACATTTAGACACTCGTCGCGCAGCGATCCGTTGAACGTCTCGACGTGCCCGTTGTCGGTCGGCTTGCCAGGCAGGCTGAAGTCGATCCGGACCTTGTGTCGGTACGCCCAGAGGTCGAGCATCCGGCCTGAGAACTCGCTGCCGTTGTCCACGAACAAGTACTTCGGCTTGGCTCGGACTTGCAGGATCCGATCGAGCGTTCGCACGACGTCTTCGCCCTTCAGGCGCTGACCGACTTCGATCGCCAGCGCCTCGCGGGTGAAGACATCGACCACCGTCAACGCACGCAGCTTCGTACCGTCGGCGAGCTGGTCAGCCACAAAGTCCATCGTCCACGCGTAGTTCGCAGCGCTCGGTGCAGCGCGCTGGTTTCGCTGCACGACCATCTTGCGTCGTTTGGGCGTAAGCGTACGGCCTGGGCCGTATTGACCCGAGTAGCGAATTACGCCGCGAGGCGCGGTTCTTCGCCGTCGTCAGTCTTTAGGTTCCAGGGCAGCAGTTCGGCAACCCGATTGATCGGATATTCGGCGATTCGTTCGAGCACCGTACGCAGGTACCGCTCGGGATCGAGCCCGTTCAACTTCGCGGTTCCCAGCAGGCTGTAGATCGCCGCTGCTCTTTCTCCGCCGGCATCCGAGCCGGCGAACAGCCAATTCTTGCGCCCAAGGGCGCAGTTCCGAATCGAGCGCTCGGCTGCGTTGTTGTCGATCTCGATGCGGCCGTCGTCGGCGTATCGAGTCAGCGCCGACCAGCGCGTCAGCGCATACCTGATCGCCAGCGCGAGTTCGGTCTTGCTCGAGAGCTTGCCGAGTGTCGCCTGCAGCCAGGTCTTCAAGTCCTCGAGCAGCGGCGTGGCCCTGGATTGCCGCTGCGTTCGTCGCTCATCGGGCGGTCGGCCTCGGATCTCGGCCTCGATTCCGTAGAGCGTGCCGATCCGTTGAAGCGCCTCGTTCGCGGTCAGCGAGTCGGTTGCCTGAGCGATGTCATAGAACTTGCGCCGCACGTGGGCCCAGCACGCCGCCTCGGTGATCCTGCCGGCCTGGTACAGCCGTTCGAATCCCGCGTAGCCGTCGGCCTGCAGCACACCGCTGAACCGTGCCAGATGTTCGGCCGGGTGAATCGCCTTGCGGTCAGGCGTGTACTGCATCCATATCGCCGGCGGCGTCGTTGCCGCTGCGGGTCGGTCGTCACGCACATACGTCCACAGCCGTCCGGTCTTCGTCGTGCCGCGCCCAGGCTGCAGAACCGGCACCGGCGTGTCGTCGGCGTGCAGCTTCTCGGCCGCCAGTACGTGATTGCGCAGCGCGTTCACCAGCGGGCCGAGCAGCATCGCCGCCGAGCCCACCCAGTCCGCCAGCGTCGAGCGCTCCAGCTCAACGCCCTGGCGTGCGTAGATGCCCGACTGCCGATACAGCGGCAGGTGGTCGGCGTACTTCGATACCAGCACGTGCGCGAGCAGCCCCGGCCCCGGCACGCCGCGGTCGATCGGGCGGATCGGCGCGGGCGCCTGCACCATCCGCTCGCAGCACGCGCACGCCAGCCGCGGGCGCACGTGGCGGATCACCTTGAACGAGGCCGGCACGTACTCGAGCATCTCGGCCACGTCCTCGCCGATGCTGCGCAGCTCGCCACCGCAGTCGGGGCATCCCGCCTCGGGCTCGTGGTGTACCGTCTCGCGCGGCAGGTGCTCGGGCAGCGGGCGGCGCACGGGCTGCGTCTTCGCCTCGTGGCGGCGGATCGGCAGGCTCGCCTGCGAGTGCGTCGCCTCGAGGTCCTCCAGAATCAGTTCGAGTTGCTCGATCTGCTCGGCGGTCTTCTCGGAACTGCGCCCGAACTGCATGCGCTTCAACCGCGCGATCTGCAGCTTGAGCTTCTCGATCAGCGTCGTCGTGACCAGCAACTCACCGCGCATGACAGCGAGTTGTTCATCGCGTTGCGCGATCCGCGCCTCGCGCTCGGCCACTGCAGCATCGCGCTCGCTCAGCAGTCGCTTGAGCGTCTCGTTCGATTCGCGCAGTTGATCGAGCTCGGCTTGCACGCAGCCGAGTCTACCTTCGACTTCTCTCGGGGTGTAGCCCGATGCCCGGAGATCGGCTCTAGACGGCCGTCTCCGGCTGCCACGTTCGCGCGGGCCGTCTCCAGTCGATCCCCTCGAGCAGCATCGATAGCTGCGCGCCTGTCAGATGCACGGCACCCGATGTCGCCTGTGGCCACACGAATCGGCCTCGCTCCAGGCGCTTGGCATACAGGTTCATGCCATCGCCGCTCCACCACAGCAGCTTCACCAGGTCGCCGCGCTTGCCGCGGAACACGAACACGTGGCCCGCGTACGGATCCTTCTCCAATGTGGTCTGCGCGATTGCGGACAGACCACCGAATCCTTTGCGCATGTCGGTCACGCCCGCGGCGATCCACACTCGTGTTCCCGAGGGCAGCCCGATCATCGCAGGGCGCGCACGATGGTGCGAATGACCTCGCTCGATGCGTTCTCGCCGATCAGGATCACCGCGTCGCCGACCGGGATCTCGACAACGTGGCGCCATACCGGGGGCGCTTCGTGGAGAGGCTCGGGCGTCGCGACCACGGGCAACAGCTTCACCTCGGATTCGCTGTCGCGCTCCAAGTTGGCGATCCACTTGCGCACCAGGTTCGGATTCAGGCCGTGATCGACCGCGACCTTCGAAACCGATGCGTCGGGCTGCAAGCACTCGGCCACGACCTGTTGCTTGAACGCGTGCGTGTACCAACGCCGCCCCGCTGCATCGATCTGCCGCACGCCGTCCGCAAGCCCCCGCCCTCGAGATTCCAATCTGGTGTCCACCATTCGTACTGGTGGACACCATCCTGGCGTGCAGGACCTTATCCCTTCAAGATGGCCAAGAGCGGACGCTTACGCTCGGCCGAAGGCGCGGCGCTGTGCTATCGCACGATATGCGCCGAAGGACAGGCCGTGCTGGGCGCTCACGCGCATCCGCCGGTCTCGTTGCACACGCCCTCGCTCGCCGACTACGTGGCCTGCTTGGACGCATCGGATCTCGACGGCGTGGCGGCGCTGATGCTCGACTCGGCCGAACGCCTGGCCCGCGCCGGTGCGGACTTCCTCGTCTGTCCGGACAACACGATCCATCAGGCGATGCATCTCGTGCAGCCGAGGTCGCCGCTGCCCTGGCTGCACATCGCGCAGGTCGTGGCGAGCGAAGCGTCGGCCCGAGGCTTTCGCAGGCTGGGGCTGACCGGCACACGATGGCTGGTCGACAGCGATGTCTATCCGCGGGCCTGCGAGGGCGTCGGGCTGGAGTGCGTCCGCCCCTCGGGTGAACAGCGCGACAGGATGGGCCGGCTGATCATGGACGAGCTGGTGCGAGGCGTCTTCGAGCCCGCCACGGTCCGGTACTTCCAGTCGTTGATCGAGACGTTCCAGGCGGCGGGCTGCGATGCGGTCATTCTCGGCTGCACGGAAATCCCGCTGATCATCGGCGACGCCAACAGCGCGCTCCCGACGCTCGACTCGACCCGGCTGCTCGCTCGCGCCGCCATCGACCGGGCTTGTGGCGCCGCCGGCCAGGCCTGAGCATTCAGTCGAGGCGAGGCCCTGCGTCGAGCCGCGTCGATCTGGTCCGCGGCGCCGTTATCGCGCTTCGGCGTCTACGTGCCGCCGCTCATGGAGGCGCTCGGACTCGTCGAGCTCGAGCACAACGCGAAGAACAATCGGATCCGCACGATGCGGTATCGACCGCGGAAGGGCGTCGACCCCCCGATCTGCGTCGCTGCGTGAGGGGATCACTTCGCGCAAGAAGAAGTCGGCGCGGAGGTCGGTAGGGGCCAAGAGGAGGATTGTCGCTCACTGGTCCACGCGGCACGATGCATCGGTGCCGTCGCGCGCCGCGCGACGCCGCTCCGCCTCCGGAAACGCCATGACCCCCTCCGCCGCACCCCCTCGCCCCGAACGCCGGCTCGCGCATGCAGCCTTGGCCCTGTCCTGCGCGCTCTTCACGGCCAGCACGGTCGCAGCCGACCTGTCGACTGCGGTGGTCGGCTCGTGGCGCAAGGTCTCCCACATCGCCACGATGAGCGGGGCGACCTTCGACTCGCATGCCGCCCTGCTCAAGCAGCGGCCCTGCGCCGACAAGATCCGCTACAACGTGAATGCCGATGGCACGTATCGCCTCGATGCCTCCGCGAGCGACTGCGAGGACCGGTACAAGTCGACCCAGCAGAAGCTCTATGCCCAGACGAAGTGGCGGGTGGTGGGCGACACGTTCACCGTCTCGGCGACGGACTTCGCGGTCGGGCAGTCGTACAAGGTGAGCGTGTCCGGCAACCGGATGACCTGGGTCGGGACGGAGGACCAGGGCACGGTGGTGTTCCAGCGCTGAGTCGCGTCGATGTGTTCCGCGGCGCCGGGATCGTGTGCCGGCGTCGTCTGCGCGGCGCACCGGCCCGACGTTCCAGCTGGAACGTCGGGCCGGTGAGCGTTCCAGCTGGAACGTGTTGCCGAAATCTACGTCCTGCTCGACCATGCCCGGATTCCGATTCAGGAGCGGACATGGGCGCTCGCCCGATGCAGGCCTACCGGGGCGCGTGTCACTGCGGCGCGGTGCGCTTCGAGCGCCAGGCCGTCGGGGCGGGGATGCCGTGACGGCCGATCCCCGCGACGCCGCATCGCGGCCCGAACGCACGCCGGCGGACTACGAGGCGGGCACGACCGTCCGATCCGGCATGGTCGA
>JAIYAG010000045.1 GCA_027489195.1 Burkholderiales bacterium
GCGTCGCCAGGCCAGCGCGCAGGCGATCGCCGCGCCCAGCGCGGCATGCGCCGCGTTCGGCGCCAGCGCATCGGCGATGCCGGCGAAGAAGATCACGGGCCGGCGGGCGGGTCCGACCGCGCGGGGGCGGCCGGTGGCTCGATCGGCTCGAGCGGCGACATGCGCACCGCGGCGCTGACGACCCGGTGCCGCGGCGGCACGTCCTTGACCACCGTGGTGTTGGCGCCGATCACCACGCCGTCGCCGACCCGGATGTCGCCGACGACCACCGCGCCGGTGCCGATGTAGACGTCGTCGCCCACGACCGGCGGATGCGTCGAGCGGCCCGCGCCCTTGTAGCCCACGGTCACGCCCTGTGCGATCGAGCAGCGCCGGCCGATCGTGCAGCTCAGGTAGATCCCGCCGTAGTGGCCGATGTGCAGGCCTGGGCCGATCCGCGAGGTCGAGGTCATGTAGATCCCGAGGGCGAGCTCGCTGAAGATCCGCAGCACGTGATAGACGAGCTTGGGTGGCAGCGATGCCCAGCGCGGCCGGATGCGTCCGCACAGCCGGCCGTAGCGGTAGATCGCGGTCGCGATGAAGCCGTACTCGGTCATCGCATCGAGGGTCGCGCGCAGTCCGTGCGGCCCCGGGCCGGCTGGCAGGTAGCGCGCCAGGTCCTCGCGCAGCTCCGCCCAGAAGCGCTCGGGCGGCTCGGCCGCGCGCGGCGCCACGGCGCGGCCCGTCGGCGGGGCGGCATCGTCGGAGGCGTGCGGGGTCATCGTCGGGTCCTCGGCATGGGGCCTCAGCGGGCCTGCATCTCGACCGCGCCGCGGTCGGGGCCGGCACCGGCCGGACGCGGTGCGCCGAACGCGTCGACCGCGGGCACGGGGCCGCCGACCGGCGCGCCGCTGTCGCGGGCCGGGCTGCCGGCGCGCAGCCGCGCGTCGAACGCGCCGGCCTGGGTGCTCTGGAGCATCGGATCGACGCCGCAGCGGCTCGTGCCGCCCGGGCAGGCCGGGCCCCGGCGGCTGTTGATCAGCAGGTAGTCGGTCTGCAGCACGATGCCGCCCTCCGCGTAGTACCAGCAGCTGGTGTCCGAAGGCCGCAGCGCGAAGGGCCCGCCGGCGAGGATGGTGTTGCGGGCGACGACGCGGCTCGAAGCGTCGCCGCCGGCCACCAGCAGGCAGTTGCCTTCGCCGTAGATCGTGCTGCTGGTGACGGTGGCGACCTGGCCGGGGTCCACCGTCAGCGAGACCGCGTCGCCCATCGCCCGGCAGTCGTCGACGTTGTGCGTGAACGGCTTGCCGCGGAAGAACGCGCAGTGCCCGGCCACGATCGCGTTGCGGATCGTCGTCGGCCCGCGCGCCTTGATCTGGTTGCCGGCGTTGCCCTCGGCGCGGACGCGGTCGAGCGTGAGACGGCCGTCGCCCTGCAGGTAGAGCAGGTCCAGGCCGTCGGACGTGTTGTGGCGGAACACCGAGTCTTCGATGATCCAGTGGCCGCCGGTCTTCGCGGTGCCCACACCGTCGCCGTAGCCGCCCGCGGTCTGCCCCCAGCAGCCCGTCGGCTGGCGCCCCGGCCAGGTCTCGCCGCAGCCGTTCCACTCGACCACCCAGCGCGTGAAGCGCATCGTGCCGGCGTTCGCGCTGCCCGAGCCGCCGATGTCGCCGTCCCAGCCCACCCAGCCGTTGGCCGCGATCCGGACGTTCACCACCTCCCAGTCGGCGAGCCGCCCGGCGCGCACGCCGCCGCTCGCCAGCCCGTGGATGTCCAGGTCCGCGAGCCGCACGTTGCGCGAATCGCTGGCGATCAGGCCGTTGGCCGCCCAGGGGCCGAAGGGCGGCCGGTCGCGCTGGCATCGGATCGCGCCGCTGTGGAATTCGACGCACTCGGAGCGGTCGGTGATCTCGAGGCAGGCGACCTCGACGTTGCTCGAGCCGGTCAGGTTCAGCACGGTGCGGGCGCGCTCGGTGCCCCAGAGCTGCGGCCGGCTCGTGCAGCCGCTCGCATGGCCGGCGCCGAGGATGCGGGTCGGCCGCGCGCGGTCGGGCCCCGAGGGGATCGGCGGCATGTGGCAGTCCCACGGGTACTCGGGCGCGCAGGCGGTCGCGCCCGGTGCGCCATGGCCCATCATGTACTCGCCGTCCGCGATCACCAGCCGGTCGCCGCCCGCGATCCGCGGCGGGCCGCCCGGGGGCAGCGCATGGAACGGGTGGGCCCAGGCGCAGGCGCGGCCCGCGGCGCCCGCGGCCGGCGCATCGGTGCGCCCGTCGCAGCGGCTGGTCGAGCCGCCGTCGGCCCGCACGTACCAGGTCGTGCCCTCGCCGCCGGCGGCGGGATTCGGCTGGGCCGCCGAGCAGCCCATGCCGAGCGCGAGCACGGCGGCCGCGGCGAGCCGCCCGAGCAGGGCGGTCGACGACCCGGGCGGGCGCGGCGAGTGCCGGTCGGGCGTGCGGGCGGGCGGGGCGGACGGCAGTCGGTGGGTCATGGTGTCGTGGGCGCTGCGGCGCGCGGGTGGGCGGCGTCGCCGCGCGCGGGGGCGCGATAGACGCGGTCGAGGTCACGCGCGATCACCCGCCAGTCGTAGCGGCGCTCGACCAGGGCACGGCCTTCGGCGCCGAGGCGCGCGGCCAGTGCCGGGTCGGCGAGCACGCGGGCGGTCTCGCGGGCCAGCGATTCCGGGTCGTCGGCGATCAGGATCGAGCGGCCGGGCTCGACCGCGAGGCCTTCGCAGCCGATCGTGGTCGAGACCACGGCGCGGCCCATCGACAGCGCATCGAGGATCTTCAGGCGCGTGCCGCCGCCGATGCGAAGCGGCACCACGAACACCGAGGCGCGCGAGACGATCGGCCGGATGTCGTCGACACCGCCGGTCAGCTCGACCCGCGGGTCGGCCGCGATCGCACGGGTCGCGGCGGTGTCGGGCTGGCGGCCGACCACGGTCAGCGTCGCCTGCGGCACGGCGGCCGCGATCCTCGGCAGCGTGGTGTCGACGAACCAGCGGATCGCGTCGAGGTTCGGGAACCAGGTGAAGCCGCCGACGAAGGCCATGCGCCCGGGCTCGGGCGCGATGCCGGGCTCGGCGCGGAAGTAGTCGGTGTCCACGCCGTTGGGCACGGTGGTCACGCGGATCGACGGATCCATGGCGCGCAGCAGGGCGGCATCCGGATCCGACACCGCGACGACCGCGTCGGCCGCCGCGCAGGCCCGCGCC
>JAIYAG010000026.1 GCA_027489195.1 Burkholderiales bacterium
ACGAACCAGACCGCGTCCACCGTGCCGATTCCGACGACCTCGCAGGCCTCCTGGCCCGCCGTGCCGCCCCGGGCGAACGTGCCCGCCCCCCGTGCCTCGCGCCTCGCCGCGATCGCGCTCGGTGCAGCGCTCCTTGCCGGTGCCGCACCGGCCTGCGCGCAGTGGATCGTCCCGGGCGACCAGCTGCGCGTCAGCTACGGCCCGACCGCCTGGCACTTCAGCGGCAGCGACGAGCACGTCCGCTACAACCACCTGGTGTCGGTGGAGCTGCTGACGAAGCGCTGGACCTACTGGGGGGCCGAGCGCGCCCTGGCCGGCCTCGCCCTCTTCGACAACTCCTTCGGCCAGTTCTCGCAGTACCTGTACGTCGGCCAGGAATGGGACCTCGCGAAGTTCGCCGGCGGCGACGTGTTCGCCAACGCGACCTTCGGCCTGCTGCACGGCTACAAGGCACCCTACGAGGACAAGATCCCGTTCAACCGGTTCGGCATCGCGCCGGTCATCATCCCGTCGATCGGATGGCGCTACGGTCCGTTCTCGGCCTTCGCCTCGGTGCTCGGCGCGAACGGCTTCCTGTTCGGTGCCAGCTGGACCTTCGACCTCGCGCGCTGAGCGCCGGCGGCGCGTCCCGACGACGCGGCCTCAGAACTCGACGCTGACCGTGATTCGCCGCTCGCCCTGCACGACGGAGGTCTTTGCGCCGGCGTCGGCGACACGCTGCGGTCGGCGGTCCCCGATCGAGACCCGGTAGGGCACCGCCCCGCAGTCGACGGAGACCGCCGTGCGCGGATCGATCGCGGCCGGCATGGCGGTAGCGCTGACGATCCGCACGCTGCGACAGGCCGCCACGACACCCGCCGTGACGACGAACTGTGTGCCGGTCCGGTCGGCCAGGCTCGACTCGCCCACGACCATGCACAGCACCACGACGTATCCGCGCGTTCGACGAAGCACCGCTTCCGCCCGGTGACAAGGGTCTCCGGGTTATCGGCAGCACGCCGCGAAACCTGAACCGGCCGCTCAGAACTCGACTGACAGGACCAGACTGTCGGAGTAGACGCCGGGCGCGACGTTCTGGCGCTCGAAGGTTCGGCCGAACACCTGATAGCGCCGCGTCTGCCCCATCCCGCCCAGCGTGAACGCGTCGGCCACGACCCGCGTGCCGCCGGTGCCATCCCCCCACACGAGGCTGCGCGCAGGATCGGTGTAGAGGTTGTAGCCGAGCGACCAGCCCGATGCGGAGCGCATGACCCGCGCGGTCGGCGTGCCGCTCGCCCCCGGGCCGATGCGCACGACGTAGGCCACGTCGGTTCCGGAGGCGCCGCTGCAGGACAGCGTGATGGTGCCGACCGAGTCGTTCGGCGCGCCGCGGAACGGGTTGTATTGTCCGAACGACAGGCCGGCGGACGCCACCGAGCAGGTCACCGCGCCGGCCCCGGAAGCGCCTGCGACGATCAGCACTGCGGCCAGTCCGCGTACCGTCCGATGCAGGGTCATCTGTCCACTCCGCTGCAGGTGATCGGGCCGACTCTGGGCTGCACCGGCCCACCGTCCTCGAGATTCACTTGGAACATGCACCGCTGCCCCCGCCACTCGGCCGACATCCCGTTGCGGGCGGACAAGCCGTCGACGAAGACCTCGCCGCGCGCCGCGACCGGAAATGACGTGTCCCGGCCGTCAACCTTCACCTGCGTACCCACCGGCATCGGCGAGCCGTCTTCGAGCACCAGCCTGATCAGTGCGCCCCGGCTGCGTTCGATCGGGAAGCGCAGCACGACGCCGCTCCTCGAGTAGGGTACCGCATCGATCTCCGAGGCCCCGATCGTGGTGTCCATCGGCAGCTGGCCGATCTCGAGCCGCACCGGGTTCGACTGGAAGGGCAGCAGGCGCGGCAGCACCGCATATCCGGCCGAATTGGTGCGCGCCGCAGGCTGGTTGTTGACCAGCACCTCGACGTCATCGAAGCCGGGCACGTGGACCAGGCCGAAGCTGTCCCCCAGGCGACGCGAGGCGAAGACCTGCCCGTCGAGCATCGCGACCGAGCCGCTCAGGTTCGCCCGGTACGCCTCCAGCCCATTGCCGCGCGCGGCCTCCAGCGAGACCGTCGCGAGATCGTTCTGGAGCGCCACGCCGGCCTCCAGCCGGCTCTGCGGCCCGGTACCCGCCGCGAGCAGTCGATACCCCGTGCCCCGGCCCTCGGGCAGGTTGCGCTGCAGTTGGACCTGGGCGGCCGGCTCGTTGGGCGTCGTCAGGGTCGCCGAGGCCGATGTCGCCGAATCCAGTGCCGAGATCAGCGTCAGCGACACCGCGGAGCTGCCGGTTGCGTCGAACGCCTTGAACGCGGAGAGCACCAGCGCAGACCGCGGGCCGAGCGCGAGGCTGTAGCTCAGCGACCCGATCCGGGCGTCGGGGCGATCGCGGTTGTCCTGCCGCACGTAGCCCAGCCCGACCGAGCCCGCAGGGCCCAGCGAGGTACCGAGATTGCCCGACAGCTGCAGCTTAGGCGCCGGCTTGTCCGGCTGCAGTCCGAGCTGCGTGAACACGGGCGTCGCCCATTGCGACCGCACGCCGACGCTCAGCCCCGTGCGCGCCTGACGCTCGAAGCCCGCGTAGACGAGCTGGCCCGTGCCCGCCGGACCTCGGCTCACCGCACCCGCCGCGGTCAGCACGCCGAGTTCGGGCAGCGACACGATCATTCCTCCGCCGCCGGTCTGCCGGTCGGCGAGGGCTTCGAGTCGGACCTCGCCGGTCAGCCGGTCGGTGAGGCCTCGCCGCTGCTGGTAGGTCGACACGAACCGGCCGTAGTCGTTCGAGCTCAGGCCGAAGTTGTTCCTGATCCAGCCGACCTCGAAGGCGTCGTCGACCAGACCCGCGCGCAGCAGCTGGCTGCTCGCGTAGTAGGGCAAGGTGATCACCTGCTCGCGTCCCAGCAGGTCGCGTGTCACCAGCCGGACCTCGCCGCGGCCGGTGATCACCGGCACGTTGGAGATCGAGAAGGGCCCGGCCGGCAGCGGACTGCTCTGGCGCAGCACGCCGTCCACGTACAGGTCCGTCACGCTCGGCAGCACCGCCTCGCCGCGCAGCCCGGGCAGCGGAAAGGTCACGAAGGTCGGGTTGGTCGCGAAATTCGTGCCGTAGCGCAGTCCGCCGAAGCGAAGCGGACGCCCCCAGAGGCCGGAGGTACCGATCGCGTCGCCGAGCGTCAGCGTGCGGGTCCGGTCGGGCAGGTCGAGCGTCCAGCTCGTGTCGAGACGCACCCTGCTCGGATCGACGCCCAAGCCCCTGACCAGCAGCCCGCTCGAGACGACACCGAATCGGCTGAACGCGCCGACCTCGAACTGCCCGGTGAAGCTGTTGGTCGATGCACCGAGCGGATCGCCCGACGCCCGGCTGAAGAACAGGTCGTAGTTCGCGAAGCCACCCGGCGGCGGCCGGCTCGGCGCCGGAGGGCGAGGCGGGGTCGCCACCAGCTGCGTGGGCTCGAAGTACGCCGCGGGTACCTCGATCGACAGACGCTGCAGTGCCTCGTCGATCACCATCTTCACGCCCGAGAACGCGTCGAGCGGGATGTGCGGCTCGCCGGCCAACAGGACGGGCACGACGCCTTCGGGGATCCTGAGACGCCAGGCGAGCAGGTCCGTGCTGCGGGCCGCGAGCCGGCCGTCCGGCAGCTTCGCCAGGCGCGTGCTGCCGACCGGCTCGCGATTGATCTCGACCTCGAACAGCACGGCCGCCGCGCGCGCCGGTGTCGCGATCGCGGGTGTCGGGATCGCGGGTGTCGGGATCGCGGGTGTCGGGGCGGGTGTCGGGGCGGGTGTCGGGGCGGGGGTCGGAGGCGGGGCGGGCGCCGTGGACGCTGCCTCGGTGGACGCTGTCTCGGTGGACGCTGTCTCGGTGGACGCTGTCTCGGTGGACGCGGTGTCGGCGAGCCGCGTCGGCGCGGATGCCAGCGCGAGACCCGGACCCGCGAGCCATCCGGCGAAGAGCACAGCCCTCACGACCGTCAGCGAGCGGGGACGCGACGGCATCGTGAAGCAACGCAGCGACATGGCCGCGAGTGTACCGATGCGGGGCAGGCCGACCTCGCCGCAGGCACCGGCCGGGCAGCCATCACCGTGCAGGGACTCCGCGACCCGGTCGCATCCGATGCGACGGCGAAGCAGCGATGTGTGGGACGCCCCGGTCGAGCAAGACCGAGACAAGACGGCGCACCTGCGCCGGCGTCAGCGGACGGGCGCGACCTGTGCGCTGATGTCTCCGCCACTGGTGCGCGCGGTGAGACGAAGCGCCTCGCCCGTCCAGGGCCGCAGCGGCGTGACGCGCCACGAGCGTGACTGGCCCTGCAGCACATAGGCCCGCGGGCTGAGTTCGGCGATCAGGGTGCCGTCCGGCCCCGCGAGGCGCGCATCGACGACCTGCACGTGGGCCGTGCCCTCGTTCGCGAGGGACAGTTCGATCGCGCCATCGGCACCGGTGCGGGCTTGCCAGGCGAGCCTCGGTGACGCTTTCGCGACCGGCTGCACGAAGAGCGGCAGCGCGAGCTGCAGGGCCACAGCGACGCCCGGCTCGCCATCCACCGGCGGCGGCGGCACTTCCTGCAGGAAGAGCCTATAGGTGACCTCGCGCGTCGGATCAGCGGCGCGCATCAGTCCGACACGCACGGTCTGGCTGCCGCCCACCGGGATCGTGAAGATCGGGGGCGAAACGATCAGGTCCTCGGTCTCGGCAAGCAGATCGCGACCGTCCTGCTGTCTCCACGACGCCGTGCTCGCCTGCACGACCACGGGCTTGTCGCCCCGGTTCTCGAGGACGAGCGAGGTCGAGTTCGCGCCTGCTGGCAGCGTGAGGCGGACCGGGTTCGCACTGAACGATCCGGCCATCGCGGGCATCGCGGCGGCGAGCCCGATCATCAGGCCGAAGGCCGTTCCGAGAAGCTGTCGGATCGGAAACATGGGGAGGCTCCTGGCTGGTCGAGGGGAGACGTGGGCGCTACGTGTGGCGCCGTACCGCCGGCTCGAAGCGCCGGCGGGGCCCTCGCTATCGGTGGATCAGAACGTCAGCGTCACCAGGATGGTGTCGCTGTAGATCCCGATGGCCGGGGTCTGGCCCGTGGGGATCCTGCCGTAGACCGGGATCGCCTGCGCGGCGCCCGTGCCGGTCAGCGTGTTGATCGACGAGCCCGGCGTGCCATCACCCCAGACCGTCGTGCGACCGGCGTCCGTGTACATCGCGTAGTTGACCGTGTTCGGCCCGCTTGACATCTTGCGCGTCACCACCGTCGCGCCCGCGCCGTTGCCGGCGTTGAGCGCGACCGAGAACGGCACGGCATTCGAGCAGGTCGCGGTGATCGTGCTGGTCGCATCGATGTTGCTGTTCACGGGCGTCGGGATCGACGCACCGAAGTTCAACGCGGTCGCACTGACCGAGCAGGTGGCCACGACGGTGCCGTTGACCGTGAAGGTCGAGGTCGCGGTGGCAGCCAGCGCCGGGGCGCCGATGCCAGCCAGCATGGCTGCGAGAACGATGCGACGCGAGGAGGTCATGAGTTTCATATTCGTTAATCTCCGATGAAGTCGAGAGCCAGTCGCAGCGAACACATAAGCCGGGTCGCGGCCCGCCAGTTCCGTGTATCGCGTACGGCTTCGCAGCGTACCGGCTGTGTCTCGATTCAAGTCCAGCCAAGGCGGCCGAAATCGGCGCATATGCGACGGTTCTTGAGCCCTTATCGCCGGACGGTCGGAAACGCCAGACGGCAGGCGTCTCGCCGAGCGAGCCGCTGCCGCATCGAACGTCCCGAAGCGGCATCGCAGCGATGGCGTGAACCCGATTCGACCGACCGCGACCACCGGAGCACGAGAGCCGGCCGCGTGCACCCACGTATCCATGGGATACCGGTCGATCCAGATGCACGGGCCGCGTCGACACGGACAGGGGCGCGGTCAGGACCCGATACGCCGGAATCGCCGTATCGAAATGGTCCCGCCGGACGGCGGATCCAGTCCGTTCGTCGCGAACCGCTCAAGGTTCCGGATCGGCAAGGCGAGAGTCAGCGCCTCACGCGGATGCGTTGAATGCCGCGATGTCCATCGGTCGGTTCGGTTCGCGCACACCGAAGTGATCGAAGCCGTCACCTTCGTCTCGATGACTCGACATGAAACGCTCGATTGAATGCCTTAGAGCCTGGTGGATCGGAGCCGGCTGCGTGCTGGTGTCTCACGCGGCTCTCGGAGCGGAGACCACGACCTTCGCCGTGACAGCGCAGTTCGCACCATCGTGTACGGTGTCAGCGGCGCCGCTGAATTTCGGCAGCAACATTCCGACCCCGGTCACAGCGCCTGTCTACAGCAGCTCCGCGATCACCGCCCAGTGTTCGGCGACCGTCCCGTACTCGGTGCACCTCGGGGCCGGTACCGGCCCGACTGCGACGCCCGCGCTTCGACAGATGACCGCAGGCGGCAACCTGATGACCTACACGATCTACGAGGATGCGGCCCGCACGCGCATCTGGGGAGACGGCACGGTCGGCACCGTCGTCTCTGCGATGACCGGAACGGGCGCACCGCAGACCCTGACTGCGTTCGGCAGCATCGGGGCCGGACAAGCGCCAGGGATCGGCCTGTACACCGACACCGTCACGGTCGCCGTGGTGTTCTGAGGCTTTCGGGAGCCCGCCGAAAACAAAAACGCCCCGAGAGGATATCTCGGGGCGTTTTTGTTGCTTAGGGTTGCCTGACGATGTCCTACTTTCACGAGCGAATGCTCACTATCATCGGCGCAGAGTCG
>JAIYAG010000110.1 GCA_027489195.1 Burkholderiales bacterium
AGGAGCGGGGCGTGTCGCGGATCGTCGCGGTCGACCTGCAGGCGGCGGCCGGCTTCGCGGAGGCGGCGTGATGGACACCCTCTGGGCGAGCCTGATCGGACTGTTCGTCATCGCGCTGGGCGTGGTGCTGGCGTTCAACCTGCTGCAGGGGCGCCAGTCCCGGCTGCGCGACGCCTGGCGCGACAAGCTGTCCGGCTCGGGCAGGCCGGCTCCGGCCCCGGCGCCGCCGCGCGCGGAGCCGAGCGCGGCTGGCGAGTCTCGCGGCGAGCCGAGCGTCGGGGCCGGCCATCGGGCCGGGCCTTCGGCCGGCCGGCCTGGCGAGCGGATCGAACCGAGCTTCGGGCCGGCCGCCGAGACCGGGGCCGGGTCGGACGGCGCGTCCGGCGAACGGCGTGCGGACACGGCGTTCGGCGAGGACCGGTCCGGTAGCGCCGACCGATCCGAGCCGCCGGCGCCTCGTGCCGAGACGGGCGAGGACGGCGAGCCCTCCTGGCGCGATGAGCTCGCGCCCCCGGAGCGGCCGGCGTCCGACACCGCGAACGGTCCGATCCTCGATCCGCGGCTCGACTGCATCGTCGTCTTCGGGCTGGGTGCACCGGTGGCCGCCGAGCGCCTGCTCGCCGCCGCCTCGACGCTGCGGCGCGCCGGCTCCAAGCCGATCGCGGTCGAGGCCGATGGCGGCGACGGCCGCTGGACCGTGCCGCACGCCTCGCTCGACGCGGTGCGCCGGGTCCGCGCCGGCGTGCTGCTCGCCAACCGGCACGGGCCGCTCAACGCGATGGAGTTCTCGGAGTTCGCCACCGCGATGCAGGCGCTCGGCCGCGCGATCGGGGCGGGCGGGGCGATCGTGCCCGACATGGCGCCGGTGCTCGAGCATGCCCGCCAGCTCGACGAAGCCTGCGCGCAGTTCGATGCGGTGCTCGGCCTGAACGTCGAGACGCCGACCGCGCTGTCGCCCGGCGAGCTGGCCGCGCTGGCCGCGGGCCTGGGGCTGCAGGAGCGCGGCAACAACCGCTTCACCGCGATCGGCGACGAGGGCGAGGCGCTCTTCTCGCTGGCGCTGGGCGAGCGCGCCGAGCAGCTCACGCTGCTGCTCGACGTGCCCCGCGCGCCTCAGGACGCCGAACCCTGGGCCCGGATGGTCCAGGCCGCCCAGCTGTGCGCCGAACGCACCGGTGGCCGCGTGGTCGACGATGCCGGTCAGCCGATGACCGATTCGGCCGCGGCCGGCGTGGCCCGCCAGCTCCACATGCGCTACCTGGCGCTGCAGGACGCGGGGCTCGACGCCGGCTCGCCCGCGGCGCTCCGGGTCTTCAACTGAGGGCTGCCACCGTGCCGCCGGACGTGGACGAGGCGTCACCCCAGGCCCGGATCGAGCGGCTTCGCGCCGAGCTCGAGCGCCACAACCATGCGTACTACGTGCTCGATGCGCCGACGGTGCCCGATGCCGAGTACGACCGCCTGTTCCTCGCGCTGCAGCAGCTCGAGGCCGCGCATCCCGAGCATGCGTCGCCCGACTCCCCGACCCGGCGCGTCGGCGGTGCGGTCGCGTCCGGCTTCGGCCAGGTACGGCATGCGCTGCCGATGCTGTCGCTGCAGAACGCGTTCACCGACGACGACGTCCGCGGCTTCGACCGCCGCGTGCGCGAGGCCGCTGCCGCCGCCGAACTCGATGCCGCGGCACTTCGCTACTGCGCCGAGCTGAAGTTCGACGGCCTGGCGATCAGCCTGCGCTACGAGGACGGGCGCTTCGTGCAGGGGGCCACGCGGGGCGACGGCGCCGTCGGCGAGGATGTCACCGCCAACCTGCGCACCGTCCGTGCGATCCCGTTGCGGCTCGACGGCCCGGCGCCGCGCCGGCTGGAGGTCCGAGGCGAGGTGCTGATGTTCCGGCGCGACTTCGAGCGGATGAACGACGCGCAGCGCGTCCGCGGCGACAAGCCTTTCGTGAACCCCCGCAACGCCGCGGCCGGCAGCCTGCGCCAGCTCGACCCGGCGCTGACCGCTCAGCGGCCGCTGCGCTTCTTCGCCTACGGACTGGGCGAGGTGTCCGACGACGTCGCGGTGCCGGGCTCGCATGCGGCGCTCCTCGACTGGTTCGGCGCGCTCGGCCTGCCGGTCGGCCAGCACCGGTGCACCGTGCCCGACGTCGAGGGTCTGCTCGCCTTCTATCGCGACATCGGCGCCCGGCGGGCGACGCTGCCCTACGACATCGACGGCGTCGTCTACAAGGTCGACCAGCGCGACTGGCACGAGGCCATCGGCTTCGTCGCCCGGGCCCCGCGCTTCGCGCTCGCCCACAAGTTCCCGGCGGAGGAGGCGCTGACCGAGCTCCTCGACATCGATGTCCAGGTCGGCCGCACGGGTGTGCTGACCCCGGTCGCGCGGCTGCGGCCGGTGTTCGTCGGCGGCGTGACCGTCACCAACGCCACGCTGCACAACGAGGACGAGCTGGCGCGCAAGGATCTGATGATCGGTGACACCGTCATCGTGCGCCGCGCCGGCGACGTGATCCCGGAGGTGGTCCGTTCGGTGCCCGAAGCACGCCCGGCAGACGCCCGCCGCTTCCTGATGCCGGCCCACTGCCCGGTCTGCGGATCGGCCGCGATGCGCGAGGAAGGGGAGGTGGCCTGGCGCTGCGTCGGCGGCCTCTACTGCAAGGCCCAGCGCAAGCAGGCGCTGCTGCATTTCGCGCAGCGCCGGGCGATGGACATCGACGGCCTGGGCGAGAAGATCGTCGAGCAGCTGGTCGAACGCGACCTGGTGCAGACCCCCGCCGACCTGTACCGGCTCGACGCGGCCGTGCTGTCCGGCCTCGATCGGATGGGCGATCGGTCGGCGGCCAACCTCGCGGCGGCGATCGCGGCCTCGCGCGAGGTCGCGCTGGAACGCTTCGTCTTCGCGCTCGGCATCCGTCACGTCGGCGAAGAGGTCGCCCGGATCCTGGCCGCCGAGTTCGGTGGCCTCGACGAGACGCTCGACGCCGACTGGGCCGGGCTCATCGAGGCCAAGGCGGCCGCACAGAAGCACAACGCCCGGGCACGGCCCAAGGGCGAGCCGCTGCTGCCGGTACCGCTCGAGGGCGTGGGCCCGGAGATCATGCGGGCGATCCAGGCCTTCGCCGCCGAGCCGCACAACCGCGAGGTGATCGCCGGGCTCAGGGCGGCGGGCGTCGAGCCGACCCGGCCGGCGCGCCGAAGCAACGTCGGAGCCGCCTCCGAGGGGGGCGGCACCGGCCACGTGTCGGCCCCGAGCCCCGACGGCGTCCTGTCCGGTCGCATCATCGTCGTCACGGGGACGTTGCCCGGCATGGCCCGGGACGAAGCCGAGGCGCTGATCCGCAAGCACGGTGGCAGCGCCACCGGATCGGTCTCGAAGCGCACCAGCTTCGTCCTGGCGGGTGAGAACCCGGGCAGCAAAATTGCCAAGGCCACTGAACTGGGCATTCCGGTAATGGATCTTGAACAATTCCTTCGTATGATCGGACGAGATGGCCAAGAGAATTCGTAAGGCAGTGTTCCCCGTCGCGGGGCTCGGCACGCGGTTCCTGCCGGCGACCAAGGCGTCTCCGAAGGAGATGCTCCCGGTCGTCGACAAGCCGCTGATCCAGTACGCCGTCGAGGAAGCCGCGGCGGCCGGGATCACCGAGATGATCTTCATCACCGGGCGCGGCAAGCGCAGCATCGAGGATCACTTCGACAAGGCCTACGAGCTCGAGGCCGAGCTGACGGCCCGCGGCAAGTCCGCGCTGCTCGAGGCGGTCAAGGATGCGGTGCCCAAGGGCATCAACTGCGTGTACATCCGGCAGGCCGAGCCCCTGGTCCTCGGTCACACAGTGCTCTGCGCCCGCTCGGTCGTCGGCGACGAGCCGTTCGCGGTCGTGCTGGCCGACGACCTGATGCAGGCTTCCGACGGCGGCACGCCGGTGCTCGCGCAGATGGTCGAGCAGTACTCGAAGCACCATTCGAGCGTGCTCGCCGTCCAGGAGGTGTCCCGCGAGGAGACCTCGTCCTACGGCATCGTCTCCAGCTCGCCCTGGGGGGAGCGCACCGATCGGGTCACCGGCATCGTCGAGAAGCCGAAGCCCGAGGTCGCTCCGTCGACGCTGGCCGTGGTCGGACGCTACGTGCTCACGCCGCTGGTCTTCGACCACCTCGCCAACCTGCGGCCCGGCGCCGGCGGCGAGATCCAGCTCACCGACGCCCTGGCCCGGCTGATCAGCGAGGAGCCCGTGCTGGCCTATCGCTTCGAGGGCACGCGCTACGATTGCGGCTCGAAGATCGGGTATCTTCAGGCCACGGTCGAGCTGGCCCTGCGGCATCCCGAGGTCGGTGCGGACTTCGCCGCCTTCCTCGAGCGTCGCCGGGCCCGCTGACCGTCAGACACCCGGCGCGCGCCGCGCCGGGTCCTCGTCCAGACGGCGGCCCCGATGCGGGCCGCGGAGTCCCCCACGCATGTTTGCCATTATCGGCGGCAGCGGGCTCGCCAAGCTCGCCGACCTGAAGCTCGAACGTCGCGAGGTGGTCCGTACGCCCTTCGGCGACCCGTCGTGCGCCCTGTCCTTCGGCACGATCGACGGCGTCGCCGTGGTCTTCCTCGCGCGCCACGGTTACGGCCACACCATCGCGCCGCACCAGATCAACTACCGGGCCAACCTCTGGGCGCTGCATCACGTCGGCGCCACCGAGGTGCTGGCGGTCGCCACCGTCGGCGGCATCCGTGCCGACTGCGGACCGGGCGCGCTGGTCGTGCCCGACCAGGTCATCGACTACACCCACGGCCGCAAGAACACCTTCTTCGAGGGCCCGGACAACCCGGTCACCCACGTCGACTTCACCGAGCCGTACACCGAGTCCATCCGTGCGCGCCTGCTGAACGGCGCGACCGCGGCAGGCGAGGCGGTGATCGCCGGCGCCTGCTACGGCTGCACGCAGGGCCCGCGCCTCGAGACCGCCGCCGAGATCCGGCGCATGGAGCGCGACGGCTGCGATCTGGTCGGCATGACCGGCATGCCCGAAGCCGTGCTCGCCCGCGAGCTGTCGCTCCCGTACGGGGTGCTGGCGGTGGTGGCCAACCATGCCGCCGGGCTCGGCGACAGCCGCCGGGCGATCTCGCTGGAAGCGATGGGCGCGGTGATGGACGAGGCGATGGTGCGGGCCCGCCGCGTGCTCGCCGCGAGCCTGCGTGCCGGCGCGGCCGTGTCCCGATGATCCACCCGGTCCTCAGGATGGGCGATCCGCGCCTGCTGCGCGTCGCCCGTCCGGTCGAGCGCTTCGACACGCCCGAGCTGCACGCGCTCGTCGCCGACATGTTCGACACCATGGCCGACCGCAACGGTGCCGGGCTCGCCGCGCCGCAGATCGGCGTCGACCTGCGGCTCGTGATCTTCGGCTTCGCGTCGAACCCGCGCTACCCCGAGGCCGAGCCGGTGCCCCCGACGGTGCTGGTCAATCCGATCATCGAGGCCCTCGCGCCCGACGAGGAAGAGGGCTGGGAGGGCTGCCTGTCGGTCCCCGGCATGCGGGGCTGGGTGCCGCGGATCGCACGCATCCGCTACCGGGGGTTCGACGCCGCCGGGACCCCGGTCGACCGGATCGCCGCCGGCTTCCATGCGCGCGTGGTGCAGCACGAGTGCGACCACCTCGACGGCATCCTCTATCCGAGGCGCATCCGCGACCTGAGCCGGTTCGGATTCATCGAGGAACTCTTCCCCGGCGAGACGGTCCAGGACGACTGATCAGCCCTGCATCGCGTCGAGCAGCTCGCTCTCGAGCTGGATCTGCTGGCGCGCGTTCGCGAGCGCCGGTCCGTCGATCAGGAAGACGTCCTCGGCACGCTCGCCGAGGGTCATGATGCGCGCGGCCTGCAGGTTGATCCCGTGCCGGGCGAGCGTGCGCGCGATGCCGTACAGCAGGCCGGTGCGGTCGCTCGCCACCACCGACAGCAGGAAGCGGTTGCCGCGCTCGTCCGGCCGCAGGTCGACCTTCGGGGCGATCGGGAAGTAGCGCGAGCGGCGCGATGCGCGCCCGCGCACCGGCGCCTCGAGCGGGCGGCGCTGCGAGAGCCGGTCGGCGAGCTCGACCTCGACCAGCGACAGGATGTCGCGGTACTGCGCCGCATGGTTCGGGTCCACCACCAGGAAGCTGTCGAGGGCGCGTCCGTTGCGCGTGGTGTGGATGCGCGCGTCGAGCACCGAGAGGTTCTTGCTGTCGAAGTAGCCGCAGATCCGCGCGAACAGGTCGGGCTGGTCGGGCAGGTACACGACCACCTGGAAGCCTTCGCCGATCGACGCGAGGCGGGTCCGCACGATGGGCGTGTCGGTGTCCGGATGCCGGTGCAGCACGCGGGTCTGCCAGGCGATGTCCTGCGC
>JAIYAG010000173.1 GCA_027489195.1 Burkholderiales bacterium
CGGGGCGGATGTCGAACATGGCGCGACGATCATGCCATGCGCGATCCTGGCATCGGGCGCGATGGCATGATGCGCGGAACCCGCCCCGCCCCGTGATGACCGACGCCCTGACCCCCTTCGACGACGCGGCCGATGCCGCGGCCGCGGTCGACGCCACGCGGCACTGGCTCGAGGTGGCGGTCATCGGCCTGAACCTGTGCCCGTTCGCCAAGGCCGTGCACGTGAAGCATCAGATCCGTTGGGCCGTCACCGCGACCTCGGACGCGGGCACGCTGCTCGCCGAGCTGCGCCGCGAGCTCGCGCTGCTCGCCGACGCCGATCCGCAGGCGATCGACACCACGCTGCTGATCCATCCGCGCGCGCTGACCGACTTCATCGACTACCGCTTCTTCCTCGACGACGCGAACCGCGCGCTGAGAAAGCTCGGGTACGAGGGCATCCTGCAGCTCGCGAGCTTCCATCCGGACTACGAGTTCGCCGACGCCGCGCCCGACGACCTCGCGAACCACACCAACCGCTCGCCGCATCCGATGCTGCACCTGCTGCGCGAGGCCAGCATCGACCGCGCGGTGGCCGCGTATCCGGACGCCGAAGCGATCTACGGGCGCAACGTCGAGACGCTGCGCGGGCTCGGGCTCGAGGGCTGGCGCGGGCTGCTCGCGCGGGACCCGGGCTGATCGCCGTCGCCGGCCGCGCGCTTCAGGCCAGCCGCCTCCGGATCCGCTGCCCGATCCCGTCGACCACGGTCACGCACAACAGGATGCACAGCAGGATGGCGCCCACCTGCGGGTAGTCCATCAGCCGCAGCGAGCCCATCAGCTCGGTGCCGATGCCGCCGGCGCCGACCGCGCCCATCACCGTCGAAGCGCGGAAGTTGTACTCCCAGCGATAGATCGTGGTGTCGGCCATCTGCGGCATCACCTGCGGCAGCACCGCATGCCAGATCACCTGCAGGCGTGAGCCGCCCGCGGCCCGCGCGGCCTCGATCGGCCGCGCATCGGCATGCTCGATCGCCTCGGCGAAGAACTTGCCCACCATGCCGACCGAGTGCAGGGCGAGCGCCAGCACGCCGGGCAGCGCACCGAAGCCCACCGCGGCCACGAACAGGATGCCCATGATCAGTTCGGGGATCGAGCGCAGCAGGTTGAGCAGCGTGCGCGCCGCCTGCTGCACCGCGCGGTTCGGCGTGGTGTTGGGCGCGGCGAGCAGCGCCACCGGCAGCGCGAGCACGACGGAGAGCGCGGTGCCGGCCACGCTCATCGCGAGCGTGTCGAGCAGCGGCCGCATCCAGAAGCGCCAGCGGGCGAAGTCAGGCGGCAGCATCTCCGAGCCGATCTGCGCGAGCGCGGGCAGGCCCTCGACCAGCCGCTCGCGGTCGAAGGCGCCGGTGAACGCGAGCGCCACGACGACGACCGCGAGCAGCGCCACGGCCCTCACGACGGCCACCCGCGTGGCCGCGTCGCTGCCGGCCAGCAGCGCGTCGTGGCGCGGGTCGGCCGCGGGCCCGGCGGCGTTCGAGCGGATCGCGCTCACTGGAACTTCGCGAGGTCCAGGTTCAGCACCTTCGCGGTATCGCGCAGCACGTCGTACGCGCGGTCGTCGGTGGCGGCGAAGCCCTCCGCACGGAAGCTCTTGAGCAGGTCCGCATCCTTCAGGTCGAGGAAGGCGCTGCGGATCTTCGCCTTGAGCTCGGGCGCGAGCTTCGACTGCATCGCCATCGGGTAGTTCGGGATCGCCTTCGTCTCGGCGAGCACGCGGACCTTCGTGCCGTCGATCTTGCCGGCCTTGACCAGCGAGTCGAAGATCGGCCGCGACAGCGCGCCCGCGTCCACCTTGCCGGTCTCCACCGAACGGGCGACGGCATCGTGCGCGCCGAGGTAGACGGTCTTGTAGTCGGTGTTGGCGACCAGACCGGCGTCCTGCAGCATCGCGCGCGGCACGAGGTGCGACGAGGTGGAGGCCTGATCGCCGTAGGCCACCGTGCGGCCCTTGAGCTCGGCGACGGTCTTGATCGTCGACGCCGCCGGCACGATCACCACGCTGGTGTAGGTCGGCGAGCCGCGCGAGACCCCGACCGCGAACGCCTCGATGTCGGCCTTCGAGCGCGCGAGCACGTACGACAGCGGACCGAAGTAGGCCACGTCGATGCGCCCGAAGCGGGTCGCCTCGATCATCGACGAGTAGTCGGTGGTGACGATCATCTCGACCGGTCTGCCGACGACGCGCTCGAGGTGCGCCTTCAGCGGCTGCGCGTTCTGGATGATCGTCGAGGCGTTCTCGTCGGGCAGCAGCGCCACGCGCAGCGTCTTCGGGTCGGTGCCCTGCGCGCGGGCGTGCAGGGGCAGCAGGCCGGCGAGCAGTGCGCCGGCGGTGAAGGTACGTCGATCCATGGTGAAGCTCCTCGTGGGGTCAGACGGCGACCGACAGCGGGCCGGTGTCGTCGAAGGCGGGCCGCTCGCTCGGCGAGGCGGCGGGTTCATTGCGGGCGAGGTCGAGCCCCGGCCCGTAGATGGCCTGCAGCGCGCGTTCGTCGAGCGCGGACGGCGGGCCGTCGAAGACGATGCGGCCGGCGGACACGCCGATCACGCGGTCGGCGAAGCGGCGGGCCAGGTCGACCTGATGCAGGCTCACCACGACCGCGATGCCGGCATCGCGGCAGATGTCGCGCAGCAGCTCGAGCACGCGCGCAGCGGTGGCCGGGTCGAGGCTGGCGACCGGCTCGTCCGCGATCAGCATCCGAGGCTGCTGCGCGAGCGCACGGGCGATGCCCACGCGCTGCTGCTGGCCGCCCGAGAGCTGGTCGGCACGGCGCAGCGCGGCATCGAGCAGCCCGACCCGGTCGAGCGCATGCAGCGCGATGCGCCGGTCGGCGACCGATGCGGGCCACAGCGAGCGCAGGGTGGAGGAGAACGCGATCCGGCCGGTGAGCACGTTGCGCAGCACCGAGAGCCGCCCGATCAGCTGGTGCTGCTGGAAGACCATGCCGGTGCGGCGCCGGTGCAGCCGCCAGTCGGCGGGGCCGGCGAGCGGGCCGATGCCCTCGGCCCAGACGGTGCCCGAGCTCAGCGGCACGAGTCCGTTGAGACTGCGCAGCAGCGTCGACTTGCCCGCTCCGGACGGACCGAGCAGCACGCAGAACGCACCGGCGGCGAAACCGGTCGTGGTTCGCGCGAGGCCCACGGTGCCGTCCGGATAGACGACCGACGCGTCGTTCAGCCTGAGCAGCACCGCGCCGCCCGGA
>JAIYAG010000112.1 GCA_027489195.1 Burkholderiales bacterium
CGCTCGTCGCGGTCGGCGTCGCCGGCGTGTTCCTCGCGATGCGCGCCACAGTCGACCCGTACGCGGGCGCGCCGCAGCTCATCTTCGCGTTCGAGGCGGTGATCATCGGCGGCGCCGGATCGCTGTGGGGCACGCTCGTCGGCGGCATCGCGCTCGGCGTCGCGCAGAGCCTCGGCGCGCAGGTCCACACGCAGGGCTTCCTGATCGCCGGCCACGTGCTCTTCCTCGTGGTCCTGCTGGCCCGGCTGGCGGCTGCCGGGCGAGGGCCCGGTTCGATCCTCTCCCGGGTCTTCCGGCGATGAAGCGTCCCGCCGACTCCGTGGCCAGCGCGCCCCGCCCGGAGCGCATCGAGCGCTGGACGCCGCTCGCGCGCGCCTGCGTCGCCGGACTGGTCCTCGTCCAGGGCCTGCTCGCGGTCGCGCCCTGGGTGCTCGACGCGGGGGCCGTCGACCGGCTGACCACGCTGTTCATCTACGGCATCCTCGCGATGATGTGGAATGCGCTCGCCGGCTACGCGGGGCTGGTCTCGGTCGGGCATCAGGCGTTCTTCGGGCTCGGGGCCTACTGCGCGGGCCGGCTGGCCGACGCTGGCGTCGATCCGTTCGTCTCGCTGATGCTGGCCGCGGTGGGGGTGGCGATCCTGTCGATACCGATCTCGGCGTTCATGCTGCGGCTGCGCGGCGGCGAATTCGCCATCGGCATGTGGGTCGTCGCGGCGCTGGCGCACCTGCTGGTCAACCTCGACGATCTCGTGCAGGGCGAGACCGGCACCTCGCTGATCGCGCTGCAGCGCTACGGCGCGGAGGAGCGCCGGCTCGTCACCTACTGGCTCGCGCTCGCGACGATGGCCGGCCTCGGCTGGGGCCTGTTCGTGCTGCTGCGCAGCCGCGTCGGCAGCGCGCTGCAGGCGATCCGCGACAACGAGGAGGCGGCCGCCTCGGTCGGCGTACCGGTGTTCGCGACCAAGCGGCTGGTCTTCGTGCTGTCGGCCTTCGGCTGCGCGGCCGCGGGCGCGCTGTGGCTCGCCACCGCGGTCACCTTCCAGCCGAAGACCTACTTCGGCGTGCAGTGGACGGCCTACATGCTCTTCATGGTGCTCGTCGGCGGGCTCGGCACCTTCGAGGGCCCGATCATCGGGGCGCTGCTCTTCTTCACCGTCGAGACCGTCTTCGGCGCGAGCGGCGTCCAGTACCTGATCGGCCTCGGCGTGGTCGCGGTCCTGTGCGCGCTGGTCGCACCCCGCGGGCTGTGGGGCGGGGTCGAGCGGCGGTTCGGCCTGCGGCTGCTGCCGGTCGGCCATCGCGTGCGCGAGGCGCCGGACCCGCCGCCCGACGCCGACGGCAACCCGGCCAGCCGCGACCCGGTCGGCCGCTAGCCGCGACGTGCGGTACGCGGCCCGGCGCCCGACTCGGGCTTGGGCTTCGGCGCAGGACCGGCCCCCCGGCGCGCCGAGGCCGCCGAGCGTCCCGCCGTCGTCGGCAGCGGCAGCGCCGTCTTGTAGCGTACCTGCTTGAGCGTGAAGCTCGAGCGGATCTTCTCGACGCCGGGAATCGGCGACAGCCGCTCGAGGATGAAGCGCTCGAGCGAGCGGATGTCCGGCACGACGACCCGCAGCAGGTAGTCCGCGTCGCCGGTCATCAGGTAGGCCTCCATCACCTCCTCGTGCGCGCCGATCCGCCGCTCGAACTCGGCCAGCGTCGCGGTGTTCTGCTCGCGCAGGCTGATGGAGATGAACACCGACACGCCCAGGCCGAGTGCCTCGGGGTCGACCAGCGCGACGTAGCGCCGGATCGTCCCCGCCTCCTCGAGCGCGCGCACGCGGGCCAGGCACGGCGAGGGCGAGAGCTTCACGCGGCGGGCCAGCTCGACGTTCGACAGCGAGCCGTCGCGCTGCAGTTCGGAGAGGATCGCGAGGTCGGTGGCGTCGAGCGGCATATCGTTCCAGAGTATGGTCGATCTGAAGCACGGAATGCTGCCACGACCGTCCGGAGGAGCCAAGCGCAGCACCATCGACGGCGCGCTGCGGCATACCATCGGTGCAACGATGCGGAGATCTCCCCCATGAACGCCCCCTTGCGCCTCGACGCGCTCCACACCCCTGCGAGCGGCGTGTCCCCGCGCGAGCCCCAGGCCGACGCCGACCCGCAGGAGACCGCCGAGTGGGTCGAGTCGCTGGCGGCGGTCGTCGAGCACGCGGGCCCCGAGCGCGCGCGCTTCCTGCTCGATGCGCTGCAGCAGCATGCGGCCCGTGGCGGGCTGCGCTGGCGGCCGGCGCTGGCCACGCCCTACGTGAACACCATCCCGGTCACCGAGCAGCCGCCGTTCCCCGGCGACCTCGAGCTCGAGCGCGAGCTGTCGGCGCTGATGCGCTGGAACGCGCTCGCGATGGTGGTGCGCGCCAACCGCGCGCACGGCGAGCTCGGCGGCCACATCGCGTCGTACGCCTCGGCGGCGGACCTCTTCGAGACCGGCTTCAACCACTTCTTCCGCGCGCGGCGCGACGCCTTCCACGGCGACCTGGTCTACTTCCAGCCGCACTCGGCGCCCGGCGTGTATGCCCGCGCCTTCCTCGAGGGACGGCTGCGCGCCGAGGACCTCGAGCACTACCGCCGCGAGCTGTCCGCGCCCACCGCCGGCGCCCGCGGCCTGTCGAGCTATCCGCATCCGTGGCTGATGCCGGACTTCTGGCAGTTCCCGACCGGCTCGATGGGCATCGGCCCCATCAGCGCGATCTACCAGGCGCGCTTCATCCGCTACCTCGAGACGCGCGGCCTGCTCGCGCACGTGGGCTTCGGCGGACAGGACGACCACGCGGCCCAGCGCAAGGTCTGGGGCATCTTCGGCGATGGCGAGATGGACGAGCCGGAGTCGATGAGCGCGCTGACGCTGGCCGCCCGCGAGCGGCTCGACAACCTGGTCTTCGTCGTCAACTGCAACCTGCAGCGGCTCGACGGGCCGGTGCGCGGCAACGGCCGCATCGTCGACGAGCTCGAGGCGCTGTTCACCGGCGCCGGCTGGAACGTGATCAAGCTGGTCTGGGGCAGCGACTGGGACGGCCTGCTCGCGCGCGACGTGCACGGTGCGCTGATCGACGCCTTCGACGGCACGGTCGACGGCCAGTTCCAGACCCTCGCGGCCACCGACGGCAAGTTCAACCGCGAGCGCTTCTTCGGCCAGAACGAGGCGCTGCGCGCGCTGTCGCAGGGCATGACCGACGAGCAGATCGACCGCCTCACCCGCGGCGGCCACGACCCGGTGAAGCTCTACGCCGCCTACCACGCGGCGGCGCGCCACGTCGGGCGTCCGACGGTGATCCTCGCGCACACGAAGAAGGGCTTCGGCATGGGCAGCGCCGGCCAGGGCCGGATGACGACGCACCAGCAGAAGAAGCTCGACGGCGATGCGCTGATCGCGTTCCGCGACCGCTTCCGCCTGCCGATCACCGACGCGCAGGCCGAGGCGCTCGAGTTCGCGAAGCCCGCCGACGAGGCGCCCGCGATGCGTTACCTGCGCGAGCGCCGCGAGGCGCTGGGCGGCGCGATGCCCGCGCGCGTGGCCGCCTGCGAGCCGGTGCCCGTGCCGCCGCTGGCGCGCTGGGGCGAGTTCGCGCTCGCCGCCGACGGGCGCGAGATGTCGACCACGATGGCCTTCGTGCGGATGCTCGGCAACCTGCTCAAGGACCCGGCGCTCGGGCCGCGCATCGCGCCGATCGTCGCCGACGAGGCCCGCACCTTCGGGATGGCGAACCTGTTCCGGCAGGTGGGCATCTGGTCGTCGGTCGGCCAGCGCTACGAGCCCGAGGACATCGGCTCGATGCTCTACTACCGCGAGGCGACCGACGGGCAGATCCTCGAGGAGGGCATCACCGAGGCGGGCGCGCTCGCCTCGTGGACCGCGGCCGCGACCTCGTACTCGGTGCACGGCCTCGCGATGATGCCGTTCTACATCTACTACTCGATGTTCGGCTTCCAGCGGGTCGGCGACCAGATCTGGGCGGCGGCCGACCAGCGCGCGCGCGGCTTCCTGATCGGCGCGACCGCGGGTCGCACGACGCTGGGCGGCGAGGGTCTGCAGCACCAGGACGGCAGCTCGCACCTGGTCGCGGCCACCGTGCCGAACTGCCGCGCGTGGGATCCGGCCACCGCGGGCGAGCTCGCGGTGATCGTCGAGCACGGCATGCGCGAGATGCTCGAGCAGCAGCGCGACGTCTTCCACTACATCACCGTCGGCAACGAGAACCAGCCGCAGCCCTCGCTGCCCGCCGGGGTCGAGGCGGACCTGCTGCGCGGCCTGTATCGCGCCCGGCCGGCGCCGGCCGCGCTGTCCCCGGATGCACCGCGGGTCACGCTCGTCGGCAGCGGCTCGCTGCTCGCCGAGGCGACGGCGGCCGCCGAGCTGCTCGCCGCCGAGCACGGCGTGGCGGCCGAGGTGATGAGCGCCACCAGCTGGAGCGAGCTCGCCCGCGACGGCGCGGCCTGCGAACGCGCGGCGCGCCTCGACGGAGCGACCGGCGTGCCGCACGTCGAGCGCCTGCTCGCCGGCTCGGACGCGCCGGTGGTGGCGGTCAGCGACTGGGTGCGCGCGGTGCCGGAGTCGATCCGCGCGTTCGTGCCGCGCGAGCGGCGCTACGTGGTGCTCGGCACCGACGGCTTCGGGCGCAGCGACACGCGGGCCGAGCTGCGCGCGTTCTTCGAGGTCGACGCGGCCTCGATCGCGCATGCGGCGGTGCACGCCCTGCATGCGCAGGGGCGGGCCGACGGCGGGTCGCTGGCGAAGGCGAGGGCGAGGCTCGCGGGTGGCGAGGCGCCCTGGCAACGATGAGGGGCGTCGCGCGCCGAGGCCGCCGCTCGGGGCGGCTCGGGGCGCGCCCGTCGGACGCGCTTGACCGTGCGCAACGTAGGGGCGGGAGCGATCAGGCATGATCGGGGCCCCTTGAAGAACGGCCCTCCCATGTCCTCCCTGCTCGCCGCCCTCGACCGCCGGATCGAACGCATCTTCTTCCTGCTCTCCAAGAACACGCTCGAACGTCGACGGGGACGCTGACGCCGTCCGGGCGGCCCGGACGCTGGGCCGCTCAGATGCTCAGGTCCAGCCGGTTGTAGTCCTTCATCGTGGCCCGCGCCGCCTCGTCCCACCGGTAGCTCGGCCCGGCCTCGGCATGCGGCCGGTACACGAAGGGCGTCTCGTCCGGAAAGCGCTGGCGCCGCGCATCGATGCCGTAGCCGATCACCCGCGCCCGCTCGCGGATCCGCGCCTCGTCGAACACCGCCGGCGCCGCGTGGATGCCGCCGCCCGTCACGCCCAGCACCGAGCGGCGGCGGTGGAAGCCCAGGTTCAGCGTCAGCCGCCAGTCGGGGCTGGTGTTGGCGAACGAGCCGTGGACCGCCTGCCGGTTGGTGATCGCGACGTCGCCCGGCGCGCAGATGATGGGCACCGCCTCGGGCAGCCGCTCGGAGCCGGCCGCCGCGCACATCGCCTTGATGTCGACCCGGCGCATCTTGTGGGTGCCGGGCACGACCCAGACACCGTTGGCCGGCGTGCAGCCGTAGACCTGCGCCATGAAGTTGAAGCCGTGCGTGCCTTCGTCCCAGTCGGGGCTGTCCCAGTGGGTGACGCCGTCGCGGTGCCAGGCCACCGAGGCGCCGAGTCCGGGCGCCTTGATGAACAGCGCCTCGTTGAAGGGCACGAAGTCGTCGCCGTTGACCGCCGCGGCGACCGCGAGCAGATCGGGGTGCCCGTACACGCGCAGGTGCGTCTCGGAGAACTGCAGCGGCCCCAGGATCAGGTAGACGATCTCCTCGGGCGCGTCGGCCGCGGCGGTGGGCTCGTGCATCTTGACCGGGTGCCGGCCATTGGCGAGCGTGGTGCCGCCGAACGGGTCGGCGAGCGGCTTCGACCAGAACAGTGTCGGCGCCTCGTGGCCGACGCCGATCGCCGGTCGGCCCAGCGCGTCGACGGTGGCGTCGTGCCGGACCGGCAGCCGCTCGAGCACGTTGCCGCGGATGTCGGCGTCGATCTCGGTCAGCTCCGCCTTCGAGAGCACGCCCTCGAAGACATAGAAGCCGCAGCGCCAGTAGGCCTCGAGGATGTCGGGGTGGATCCGGCCGTCGGCGGTGCGCCGGACCGGGCCGCGGTTGCCGAGCGCGTAGGCCCGGGCCTCGCCCTCGCGCAGGTAGGTGCGCATCGCGGCGTCGTGCGCTTCACGGGCCTCACGGGCCTCGCGGGCCTCGCGTGTCGCGGTGTCGGTGCTCATGTCTCGTCTCCCCTCGTGTGGTCCTGCCCGTCCGCCGTTCAGTCCGGCAGCGGGATCCTCTCGGTCTCGCCCTCGATCGGCTCGAATCGGTCCTCTCGCCAGCGGGCCTTGGCGGCCTCGATGCGCGCGCGGTCGCTGGCGACGAAGTTCCACCAGACGAAGCGCGGCCCGTCGAGCGGCGCGCCGCCGAAGACCGCGATGCGCGCGTCGGCGGCCGCGATCATGACGGCCAGTGCGCCG